>NZ_PQHY01000026.1:0-81413 GCF_003385175.1 Amycolatopsis ruanii | reverse complement strand
CCGAGCAGGCCGCGGATGGGGTCGGCGTCGAAGTCGGTGCGGAGCGGCAGCGATTCGGTGCGGGCGAGGCGCAGCTGCCCGCCCACCACGATCCGCCGCCCGGCGGCTGGGGTGGGGAAGGCGGCGGTGGCGGGGCTGGTGCGGGTGTGGGAGCCGGGCCAGGCGGCTTCGACGGCCCGTTCGACCAGGTTGGGCGGGATGACGGCGGGGACCCAGAACTGCACGGTGACGCCGTGCTCGCCGAACACGTACTCCAGCGCGAGGTGGGGCTGGCCGGCCCACCACCGCCGCCAGGCGGGGCGCAGGAGGCCGACGAGGTTGGACCAGACGGCGGCCCCGCCGGCGGGATCCACGGTGGGCGGGGCGAGCACCGTGATCCGGCGGGCGTCGACCTCCAGCGCGGCGTGCCGGCGCCGCAGCCACCAGCGCCGTGCCACGAGGGCCCCCGCCACCGCCACGAGCAGCGTGGGAAGGACGATCGGGCCCCACATCAGCGCCCAGTCCAGCAGGACCGCCAGGAGATCGGCGGTGGCGCCGCCGGGGTCACGCAGGTAATCGCCCACCCAGCTGTGCACCGCTGGCGCCGGCATGGCGGGCCTCCTTTCTGGACACCTGGCGCAGGGTCAGGCGGGATCGGTGTCGTCGAGTCCGTCGTCGGCGGGGCCGAGGCCGATGTAGGTGTCGGCGAGGCCGTGGTCGGTGGCGTCGGGGTCGTCGTCGGCGAGGCGGGCGAGTTCGGCGGGGTCGGTGGTGACGAGGAGGTTCTCGGTGGGCGAGGCCAGCGACTGGAACGCCACCCGCTGCGTGCCGGAGGACAGCAGGCCCTGGCCGCGGTCGGCGGAGAGCAGGAACTGGCGTTCGCCGGCGGAGAGGCCGAAGGTGTCGGCGATCTCGTCGATGGCCTGCGGCGCTTGGCGCAGCAGGACCTGGGTGGCGGCGTTGGACACGATGGCCTTGCCGAGATCGGTGCCGAGCACGTCGGCGGTGTCCTGGGTGGCGACGGTGAGCCCGGCCCAGTGTTTGCGGGCGGCCTTGGCCATGCGGAACAGGAAACGCGCGCCCTCGGGTTGTTGCATGAGCAGCCACGCCTCGTCGACCACGACCAGCCGGGGCCGCCGATGCGCGGGGTTGGACACCCGGCGCCAGACCGCGTCGAGCACGAGCAGGGTCCCGATCGCGCGCAGCTCGTCGGGAAGGTCGCGCAGGGAGAACACCACGAGGTGACCGTCCGGGGTGGCGGTGGTGGGCCCGGCGAACAGGTCGCTGAACGCGCCGTCGACGAACGGGTGCAACCGGGCCGCCAGATCACCGGCCACCGCGTCCCCGCGATCCCCGGAGGCGGCGAGGGTGTCCCGGAGGTCGCGCAGCAGGGGAGCGGGGCGGGTCCAGGTGCGGGCGGCATCGCCGGTGATCCCGGCGCGGGCGTAGGTGGCGGTGATCGCGCGGTCGAGCACCGCCCGCTCCGGCGGCGCGACCGGCGTGCCGAACAGGACGGCGAGTACGGTGTGCAGGAAGAGGCTGCGCCGGTTGAGAGCGTCCTGCGGGGCGGTGCGCCGTCCGCGGGCGTCGGTGTGCACGGGCAGGTCGAACGGGTTGAGCCGCACCCCACCGGCCCCGAGGTGCACGTAGGTGCCGCCGACCTGGGCGGCCAGGCGGGCGTACTCGTCCTCGGGATCGACGACGAACGCCTGCACCCCGTCGGAGACCCACCCGCCGCCGTCGTCGCTGAGGTTGCGGTAGAGGCTGCGCAGGGTTTCGAGCTTGACGAAGTAGGACTTGCCGGCGCCGGAGCGGCCGAGCACGACGGAGTTGTAGTTGTCGCAGGCGAAGCGGTCCCAGTGCACCAGCCCGGAGCTGCCGACGTTGTAGCCGTAGAGCACCCCGGACGGCGCCGACGTGGTCGGGTCCGTGGGCGGCAGGTCCGGCGAGGTGAACGGGTAGGCCGCCGACACTGCGGCGGTGTCGAACGTCCTCTTCAGCCCGAGTGGGTCCAGGCCGAGTGGCAGGGTGGAGACCCAGCCCTGCAAAGCGCGGTAGGTCGCGGGTTTGGCGTCCAGCAGCAGCGACGCGCACAGCGACCGCAGCGCCGACACTTCCTCGGCGAGGGTGTGCTCGTCCGGGGCGTGCACCGTCAGGTACAGGCCGAAGCGGAACAGTTTTCCGTCGCCGCGGGCGATGCGGCGGGACAGGTTGGCGGCGTCCTCGGCGGCGGCGTCGAGGTCCGGGTCGTCGAGCCGGTCGTGCCGGGCGTTGTGCCGGCGGGAGGATTCCAGCCGGGCGCGTTGCTTGCGCAGACCGCTGGCGGCGGTGGCCGGGTCGACCGGCTGGATGTGCACGGACACGTCCAGCCGGGCGGGGTAGGTCAGCAGCGGCGCGAGCCACCCGGGATAGACCTCCTGGGGATAGCCGGTGACGCCGAAGCTGGCGACGAACTCGTTGCCGACCTCCAGATGCCGGGCGGCCACCGACAACGAGTCCGGGGTGAACGCCCCCGCCGACCCAGACCGGAACTGATGCCTGGTGCGCGCCATGGTGTTACCTGCTTTCGATGTCGTCGTCGTAGTCCCAGTCCTCGTCGTCGGACAGCCACGGCCCGGCCTGTCCCTCGCGTCGCGGCCGCACCGCGGCTTCATCGGGGGCGTAGAGGTCGGTGAAGGTGGTGCTGGCGGTGACGACCTCGTCGGCAGCGGCGAGCGCGGCCGAGGGCGGGAGGAAGGTGTCGGGGTTGCAGGCCGACGCCAGCACCCCGGTCGCCGCCGCGGCGTCGAGCCGCGCGGCGACGATCCCGGCCGCCGACAGCAGCTCGCTCGCCTCGCCGAGGCGGCGCACCAGCCGTTGCTCGGCCGCCAGCCGCACACCCACATCCACCGCCTGCTCCGTGGCGCGACGGCGGCGCCAGGGCAGCGCGTTTGATGCGGGCGCGGGGTGAGTGTGCAGGGGTTCGCGCAGCACGAGCAGCACCTGGCGGCGCAGCAGCTCGGTCTGCGCGGTCAGCTGGGCGAGGTAGTCGGCGTGATCCCGCGCGGCCGTCTCCAGCGCCGGGTGGGGGAGCCCGCCCGCGCGGGCGCGCAGTTGCGCGATCTGGGGTGCGAGGTCGAGTCGTTCGGCGCGGACGAGGATCTGCACCGGCGCGGTCAGGCTGTGCAGGTAGCGGGCGAAGGAGGAGACGAGCGCTTCCTGCTCGGCGGGGGTGCGCAGGCTGAAGTTGACGGTCGAGCACACCGCGATGATTGCGAGCCCGTCGCTGCCGAGGTCGACGATCCCGGCCTGCGCGCCGCTGTCGGCGACCCCGCTTGCTGGGAGCTCGAGCGGCGCCGGAGACACCGCCTCCACGCGCCCCTTCGCCTGCTGCGCGGTGAGCCAGGCGGGTGCCGGGCACACGCCCTCGGGGGCGGCAACCCGGTGCCGCGGGGCGAGGTGCTGGCGGATCGCGGCGAGGGCGAGCTTGTCCAGCGGGAGCCCGTCACGCTGCCCGAGCGCCAGCACGGTGACCGCGATCCCGGCCGGAACCGCCACGAGGAGGAACACCGCCAGCGGCACCACCGCCCGGGTCAGCGAGTAGAGGCCATACAGCAGCGCTCCGGCGCCGGCGAGGATCGCCAGTTGCCGGGCGGTCAGCGGACCCAGCACCCGGTCCGGACGGTCGACGTCGGCCGGAACACGCACAGGACTGGTCACGGCGAACACACCTCACTTCCTCTTCCTGGGGCCCCGGCGGCGGGGCAGGTCCAACGGCAGCGGCAGCTGCGTGCCCGGCCGCGGCTTCCGCGCCGGGGGCGGGCTGTCGCTCGGCGGCGGGGTGGGTTTGGGTTGGCGGCGCACGGCGAGGGGGAGCGGGTACTGGCCCGAGGCGAGTGGCCGGTTGCCGGTGTAGGCGTCGCGCTGAGGGCGGCGCGGGGCGCGGGCGGCCGGGTTGATCTGCCCGGACGGGGTGAGCAGGCCGGGCCCGGTCTGCCGCGGCGGCTGTGTCGCGGGTTCGTCGGCGAGGGTGCGGCGAGCGGGTCGCGGTGATGCGGGGCGCAGGTGGATCGGGAGCATCCCCGCGCTGGGCGCGACCAGCGCACGGGGCAGCCGCGCGGGCGGCCGCGCGCGGCGGTTGATCCGCCCATCCGGTGTCAGCAGCCCGGGCTGCGGCACCGGCGAACGAGGGTGAGTGGGGTTATCGGCGAGCGTGCGGCGCCCGACCCGGTCCGGGTCGTACCGCGTGGTGATCGGCAACCCGAGCTGATCGGGCGGCAGCGCATGCGGCAGTACGTCCGGGGGCAGCGCCCGCGGATTGGGCGACACCGTCCGCTCGTCACCGGACCCGCTCGCGGTGAACAGCGACAGCTGCCCGCGACCCGGCCTGCGCTCCCCACCGCCCGCGGTGGTCGGCACCTCGCTCAGCCGGGGCGAGCGTGGCGCGGGGGAGCGGGTGCGACGCAGCCGCAGCGGCAGCATGAACTGGCCCGACCGGGTCGCCGGAGGATCCGCCGCAGCGCCCCCACCACCACTCGGCCGCTTGCTTCCCTTCCGGCCGAGGGCGGTGCCGGCGCCGCCGAGCAGGCCCATCGTCTTGTAGGCGATGACGCCGCGGGCGAGCGAGCCGAGCAGCGAGCGGCGCCCCGTGCGCAGCGGGGCCAGGCACCAGAACGGGATCTTGATCAGCACCCACATCAGCGCCAGGCACAGCAGCAGGTTCACCAACCCCGACAGCGTCGGCCCGAACACCGTGAACCCGCCCGGGGCGAAGAACACCCGCAACGCCACGACCATTGCCAGCGACTGCCCGACCTGGATGGCCAGCACCCCGCCGAAGGCCTTCCACCACGCCTGCGCGATGTCCTCGGTGTGCGGCAGCGCGTGCCACATCAGCGCGATCGGGGCAGCCGCGATCAGCAGCACCGTCAGCATCACCCGCACGATGAAGGTGAGCAGCAGGACCACGACCATCACCGCGAGCGCGAGCCCGATGAAGATCAGCCACAGCCCGCCGCCGTTGAGCGCGCCGAGCACTATGTCGGTCAACGCCTTGCCCGCGGTCTGCGGGTTCACGCCCTCGCCCATGACGGCCTGGGCGAGCGCGTTGGCGATCTGGATCGCCTTGGTCGCGATGAACAGTGACAGGGTTCCGGCGAGGAACCCGATCGCGACCCGGGGTGCGATCTCCTTGATGGTGTATCGGGTCTGCAGGGTCTCGTAGCCCATCACGACGATCCCCGCGACGACCACGATGATGACGTAGACGGCGAGCAGAATCCGCCACGACTCCGTCCACAACTGCCCCACACTTGGCAGCGAGGACGGCTCCGGTGTGGTCAGCAACGTCTTCCCGAGAAGCTCGAGCAGCGGGTTGAGCGCGTCGGTCACCACCGTGCGGAAGAAGGCGTCGATCGCTTCGGTGACACAGGCGACCGGATCAGTGATGCCGCACTCGTCCTCGCCCTCCCCGTCCTGCCCGGGCACCGGAGTCTGGCCCGGGCCGCTGGGTTCGAGCGGGGTCGGCTGGGGAATGCAGTTCGGCCCCTCACACGACGGAGGAGTGGTGGGTGCGGGCGTGCCGGTGCACTCGGGCATCAACGCGCCGGGAAAGCACGACACCGGCGGCACGGACGGGCCCGGCACCAACGGCGAACTCGGCACTCCCGACGGCGGCGGCGGAGTGCCGGTCGGCAGCCGGCACGCGGGGTCGATTGAGCCCGGTGTGCACGACGGGTCGGAGGGTGGCAGGGGCAGCGGCGGCGGTTGCGCCGGAACCATCGCGGTCACGGAGGCACTCGGTGGCGGGCTGGGCGCGGCGGCCGCGGCGAACGCGAGTCCGGCCACCGCCGCCAGCAGTGGCACCAGCACCGCGAGCGCGCGCCCCGCACGCCGCGGCAGCAGCCGACCCCAACCGCGCCCAAGCGGTTCCGGTGGCCGGGTTGTTGGGGTGGTCATGGCTCACACCCCGCCCACGATGCCCTTGAGGATCTCGACCACCAGCGGGGCCAGCGCGGCCAGCCCGAAGCCGATGCCGGCGGCCTTGAACGCGCCCTTGGCCTTCTCCACCTCACCGGGATCACCGGAGGCCATCAGGTAGCGCAGACCACCGATCGTGAGGAACACGATCGCGACCCCCGCAAGGATCCCCATGATCCAGTTGCGGATGTTGTTGAGCACCTCGTCGACGGTCTGTGCGAGCGCGACGACGTGCACCGCCTCCGCCTGCGCGGCCGACGCGGTCAACAGCAGCACGGCGCCGACGAGCCACCCCGCCACAAGTGCGCGACGGCGTCGGGTGCGTGGGGGGCGAAGCTGGCGCAGACGCATCATCGGACCTTCCGAGTCGTCGGCACGTCCGACCGGGTGGCGGTCCGGCGTGGAGGGTGAGCACGATCGGCGGGCGCGTGAGTCCCGCGCCGGCTAACTCCGGATTTCGAGTCCGTCCGGGACACCCGACGGTGCGCTCCTCGCCGACGGGCTCGGTGCGCACGGCTTTCGTTGTCGTCGGCGGCGAGGTGGGTGAGCAGCCGCGCCTCGGCGCGCAGGCGGGCACGTTTGGCGGCTTCGTAGGTCTGCCCTCGGGCCTGCGCCGCTTCGGCCAGCGACAGCTCCCCGAGACGCGTCGCGGAGACGAGGCTCGCCTCCTCGGCGCTGATCGCGCCCGCCTCGACCGCCGCGGCCAGGACGAGATCCGGGTGACTTCCCGCCCGTACCGGCGGTGCGGAACGGAAGCCGAGATCCTCGCGCGGCCGGGGGCTGTCCAACGCCTCCCGCACCGTCCGCGAGCCGGCCCGGTAGGCCGTCCACCGCAGTCGCACGAGGATCGCCGGCCGGTCCAGATCTACCTCGCGCAGACCGTCGAGGAAGCCGGTCAGGATCGCCGAGTACACGTCGTCCCGGTCACCGGCGAACTCGCGCGTCAAGCTGCGCGCGACCGGCAACAGCACCGGCAACGCCAGACCCGTGCACGCCACCGTCCAGGTGCCGCCCTCCGCGCGGGAACGTGTCACCAGATACCGCCACGTCGCATCGCGCGTGGTCTGCGCACAACTGCGCGCGAGGAGCGCGGTACCCAGCTCGTCCAACGGCAGCAGCCGCCCCGGCAGGCCGTCGATGTCGCGGCCGTCGACGGCGACCGGGTCGGGTCCGGTCACCAGCCACTCGAAGCTGCGCCACGCTAGGTCGAACACGTTCGCGTTCTCGGCCGCGACCGGCTTGCGCCGCACGAAGAAGACCGGGTTCTTCGGCTCGTTCTCGAACAGAGACAGATCCATGACCACCTCCCAGAAGGCGGGGGAAACTGGCGGATCGCCATGGAGTCATCCGGGGAGCCTCACAACCGCCGCACGCCCGCTTCACGGGCGTGACAAAAGCGCCTCAAAGGCGCCTCAGCGTCGTCATTTCCGGCCCTGGACCTGCGCCTTCTGGATGCTCGGCTGCCGCGGAAATGGCCGGTGTCCCGAATGGATTTTCGGTGCGGAGTTAGGGGATGACAGCGCCACAGGCTCAGCCGCGTGGCCCGGCGTTCTCGATCCCGGAAGGCCCTCGTATGACCCAGCGATCGCAGTCCCCGGACGGCCGCCCTGGCCGCCGCGGTGACTCGACCCGTCCACCGCGCACCCGGCGCGGAGGCGACCGCCCGCCCTACCCCGGAGCCCGCGCACCCCGACCGCACGCCACCTCGCACCCGGGTACACGCACCACGACAAGACGCACCACCGCATCGCCGATCCCGGCCACCGTGTGGACGTGCGGCCCCGACCCGATCGACAGCCACCAACCGTGGCCGGTGCCGATCGTGGAAGCGCTGACGACCTCGTTCAGCGCACCCCGTGCCCGTGTCCTGCTCGGCCCAGACGCGGACGAGGCCGCGATGGAAGCAGTGCGCGCGCTCGACCGCGAAGTGGGTGCGCTCGCCGGCTTGGAACCGAACAGCACCGACGGGCAGTCCCGGCCGTTCTGGGCCGACCTCGTCACCGGCGGCGCAACGCATACCGCGGCCGCGCCGAACGCCTCCAACCCGACCGCGGTGGCGCCGGGGGAGCGGGTCGAGCTGATCCTCGTCTCACTACCCGCAGATGCCGCCGCGGTGGTGTCGCTGGACCGGCTGGCTCTGATGGCCGCCGCCCGGTTGCGCTTCGGTGGCGTCCTCGCCGTCTACACCCACAGCGACTGGAACCAGGGGTACCTGTCCGACCCCACCGGCGCCGTCATCGCCGCCGCGCAGAACGCCGACCTGCTCTACCTGCAGCACATCGTCACGCTGCACACCCCGGTGCGCGACGGGCAGCTCCGCGCCGCACCGACACCCGCCGCCGCCGAGTACGAGGTCGCGCGCCACCGCGCGACCGCCCGCGGTCTGCCTGCGCCGCACCTGCGCGCACACGGCGACGTCCTCGTCTTTGCCCAGCCCAGCGAGCCCGCAGGAGACCGCGCATGAACACCTCCGCAGCGCACCCCGATGAGCCGACCGTGCCGATCCCGCGCGCGCTCATCGACGCCATCGACACCGCCACCGACCACGCCGCCGAGACCGACCCGGGCGAGCTGCCGCTGTCGGTGTGGGTGACCGCGCAGACCTCCCCGGCCGCGCAACGCAAGGGCCGCTACGTGCCCGACACGACCGCACACCCGGCGAAGATGCTGCCCGCCGTCGCGGCCCACGCGATCCGCCACTACACACGCCCCGGCGACCTGGTGTTCGACCCCATGGCCGGGGCCGGAACGACCCTCGTGGAGGCACTCGACGCCGGACGGCGCGCGGTCGGCGTGGAGTACGAGCCGCACTGGGTCGCCGTCGCCCGCGCCAACCTCGACCTGGCGCGCGCACGCGGCCACGACCACGACGCCGAGGTCGTGCACGGCGACGCCCGGCAGCTGCCGGACTTCCTGCCGGCCCGGCACCACGGGCAGGTCGCGCTCGTGGTGACCTCGCCGCCGTACGGGCCGTCCACGCACGGGCAGGTCGTCACGGCCGGCGACCCCAATGGCGACGGCAAGGTGCACAAGTACCACCACCGCTACGGCAACGCGCTCGACCGCGGCAACCTCGCCAACGTCGGCCACCACCGCCTGCTGGCCGGGTTCACTCGCATCCTCACCGGCTGTGCGGCTGTGCTGCGTCCCGGCGGGCACGTCGCGCTCACGGTCCGCCCGTGGCGGGAGCACTCCGAACTGATCGACCTGCCCGCGCAGATCATCGCCTGCGGCGTCGCGGCGGGTCTGGTGCCGGTCGAGCGGTGCGTGGCGCTGCTGGCGCGCGTGGTTGAGGACGGCCTCGTCGCCCGGGGCAGCTTCTTCCAGCGCGACTTCATCCGCAAACAACGCGAGCAGGGACTGCCGCTGCACCTCATCGCGCACGAAGACGTGATCGTGCTCCGCAAGCACCTCGCCCCCTCCGACATCACGGCACCGGAGACAGGTCATGCCGGGACCTGAGACCGCGGCGCCCGCTGCGCACCCGTGCTCGTCGTCCCAGGGGACTGGCAACGGGCCAACGCCGCGGGCAGTCGGGCGCGCCGCGGGCTGGGCCGCGATGGGGACCTTTCTGGCGGGGATCGCCGCGGCGAACTGGGGCAGTAGCCACGTCGCGGTCGTCCTGGGATCGCTCGTGATCCCGGCCGGTGTGGTCCTGGCCGGCGTCCTGCTCACGGCCCGCGACATCGTGCAGGACACGCTCGGTTCGGCGGCCGTGGCGGCCGCGATCGGCGGAGGCATGGCGGCGTCGCTGATGGTGGCGCCGCCCCGGCTGGTGCTGGCCAGTACCACGGCGTTCCTGGTCGCGGAACTCGTCGACTGGTGGCTCTACACCCGGTTCCGGCGCCGCAGCCGGTCGGCGGCGATCGCGGTGTCCAATCTCGGTGGGCTGGTGCTCGACAGCGCGGTGTTCGTGCCGTGGGCGTTCGGGTCGCTTGCGTTGCTGCCCGGGCACCTTGCGGGCAAGGCAGTTGCCACTGTCATGGCCCTCGCGGCGGCGGCCGCGCTGACGGCGCGACGACGAGGCGGGGTGCTGCCGTGAAGTTCTATCTGGGCACCCATCAGCATATGTGGCTGGCACGCGACCTGGGGATCCCGCCGCTGGTCTCGCACCGGCGGCTGGCACCCCGGCGCACCCTGCCGCATGCGATAGGGGAGGGGGCACTGGACTCCGGCGGCTTCACCGAACTGTCGCTGCACGGCCGGTGGCGCACCGACGCCCGCACCTACGCCGCCGCGGTGCGCCGCTACGCGGAGGAGATCGGTCACTTGGCCTGGGCGGCGCCCCAGGACTGGATGGTCGAGGCGCACGTCCGGGCCCGCACCGGCGCCAGCCTGCGCACGCACCAGCGCCGCACCGTGCGCAACTATCTCCAGCTCCGCGACATCGCCCCGGACCTGCCGTTCGTCCCGGTCTTGCAGGGCGACTCCGCCGCCGACTACCACTGGTGCGCCGACCTCTACGAGCGGCACGGCGTCGCGTTGTCGAGGCTGCCGTTGGTCGGCGTCGGCAGTGTGTGCCGGCGCCAGCACAGCGCCCACGTCGAGCGCATCATGCGCTCGCTGCACACGCGGGGCCTGCGACTGCACGGCTTCGGCGTCAAAGCCACCGGCCTGGCCCGCTACGCCGACACGCTGGCCTCCAGCGACTCAGCGGCGTGGAGCTACAGCGGCCGCTACCAGCCAGGCTGCACACCGAGCCACCGCACCGAGTCCAACTGCTGGACTGACCACGGTGGCGGTGGCGACGCTGTCGGCACAGCTGCGGCAGCGCGGGTTCAACGACGTCACCATCGAGGGCGTACGACCGGCCCGGCCGGGGTCGCGCTTCGCCGGGCGCGCCCGCACCCTGCGCTACCTGCCCCACCGCGAGGACCTGTTCGCCGAACGCGGCGGCGGGTTCAACGCCCAGAAACGGGCCGTGGAATCCCTGGGCCCCGGCGAGGTCCTCGTGATGGAAGCGCGGGGTGAGCGCGGCAGCGGCACGATCGGCGACATCCTCGCCCTGCGCGCCGAGGTCCTCGGGACG
Source organism: Amycolatopsis ruanii (assembly GCF_003385175.1). Lineage (NCBI taxonomy): Bacteria > Bacillati > Actinomycetota > Actinomycetes > Pseudonocardiales > Pseudonocardiaceae > Amycolatopsis > Amycolatopsis ruanii. The sequence goes on along the minus strand of NZ_PQHY01000026.1, from coordinate 70,447 downwards.
GCGGCCGTCGTCACCGACGGGGGACTGCGGGACGCGGCCGTCGTCGCCGAACTCGGCATCCCGGTCTTCCACCGCGGGGCGCATCCCGCCGTGCTCGGGCGGCGGCACGTTCCGTGGGATGTCGACGTGCCGGTCGCCTGCGGTGGCGCGGCGGTGCTGCCCGGCGACTGGATCACCGGCGACGACGACGGGGTGCTGGTCATCCCGCCGTCGCTGGTGCGTGAGGTGCTCACCGCCGCCATCGAACAGGAACGCCAGGAGCGGTTCATCGCCGAGCAGGTCGCCGCGGGTGCGGCGATCGAGGGTCTCTACCCGCTCGGCGACGCCTGGCGCGGCCGCTACCAGGAGTGGCTGACCGCCTTACCCCACAGTGAAGGAGGAGCACAGTGAAGTTCCGCACCGACCCCGCCCGCCTGCGTGGCTCGATCGCCCCGCTGGTCACCCCGTTCCACCCCGACTGCGGTGTCGACCACGACAGCCTGCGTGGTCTGGTCGAGTTCCAGCTGACCAACGGATCGCACGCGATTTCCTTCGGCGGCTCGACCGGGGAACCCGGCGCGCAGACGCTCGCGCAGCGGGCCGAGGCGATCCGCACGGTCGCGGCCGCCGTCGACGACCGGGTGCCGTTCCTGCCCGGAACCGGCAGCGCCAAGCTCGACGAAACCCTCGAACTGACCGCGATCGCCCGTGACGCCGGCGCCGACGCCGCGCTCGTCATCACGCCCTACTACGCGCAACCCACGCAGCAGGGGCTCTACGACTGGTACGCGACGGTCGCGCGGGAGTTTCCCGACCTGCCGCTGGTGATCTACAACGTGCCCTCCCGCGCCGCGGTGGACATCGCGCCCGGCACGGTCGCCCGGCTGTACCGCGACTTCGACAACCTCGTCGGGATCAAGGAGACGACCAGGGACTTCTCCCACTTCTCCCGCGTGTTGCACGCCTGCGGGCCGGACCTGCTGGTCTGGTCGGGCATCGAACTGCTGTGCCTGCCGCTGCTGGCGCTCGGTGGTGTCGGGTTCATCAGCGCGGTCGCCAACCTCGCGCCGGCCGCAGTGGCGCGGATGTACGAAGCGTGGGAGACCGGCGATCTCGCGACGGCCCGCGACCTGCACTACCGCCTGCACCCGCTGGCCGACCTGCTGTTCGTCGAGACCAACCCGGCGCCGTTGAAATGGGCGCTCCAGCAGCGGGGCCTCATCGGGTCCGGCTTCGTGCGCCCGCCGCTGGTCCCGCTCACCGAAGACGGCCAGGCCGAGGTCGAGAAGCTGCTCGCCGCGGGCGCGGATCTGCTGCCGCCCGCGGCCTGACGCTTGACGTGACCCAGTTCACCCGCCTATCGTCCAAAACCGCTATACGGTTTCTGAAACCGCAGAACGGTGTGTTGGAGGATGGATGGCTGAGCCCGGGGTGCGCGTGCTGGGGCGCGCGTGCGACGTTCTGGATTGCTTCACCGAGGCCGAACCCCGTCTGAGCGTGGCGGACCTGCGCGCTCGGACGGGGTTGCCCGCGACCACCGTCGCGCGGATCGTGTCCACCCTGCTGCAGGAGGGGCTCCTGGTCCGGGAGGGGGACTCCTACCGCGTCGGGCTGCGGGTGCTGGTCTGGAGCGCCCCGGCGCGCTCAGGGTCGAGCCTGCTCGGGGTCGCGCGGCCGTTCGTCGAGCAGCTACGGGACGTCACGGGGGAGAGCGCCGGCGTCTACGTGCGCCAGGACGCCACCCGCGTGCTCGTCGAGTCGGCGGCCTCCCGCCACTCGGTGATCTACCGGGGCTACGTCGGCCAGGTGCTGCCGCTGCACGCCGGCGCGGCGGGCAAGTGCTTCATGGCCTTCGACGAGAGCGCGCTCGCCACCGCGCTCGCCGCCGGCCTCGAGCGCTACACCGATTCGACCGTCGTCACGCGCGACGAGCTCGACCGCCAGCTCGCGCAGGTGCGCGAGCGCGGCTGGGCCTTCACCGAGAGCGAGCGCGAGGTCGGCCTCAACTCCGTCGCCGCGCCGGTGCCGGGGTTCGACGGCAGGCCCGAGGCGGCACTGGCGATCGGCGGTCCCTCGTTCCGGCTCGACCGCGACGAGGCCGAGCGGGTCGGCCCGGTCGTCGCCGCCAGCGCCCGGGCCATCGCCGCGCGCATGGGGCACGTCCCTGCCGAGGAGCGGGCCGATGTCTGACGCCGCCGTCCTGTCCGGACTCCTCAGCCGGGAGCGGCTGCTCGTCGCACCGGGCGTCTACGACGGGCTGTCGGCCGCGGTCGCCGCTCGCGCCGGTGTCGAGGCCGCCTACGTCTCCGGCGCGGCCGTGTCCGCCGCCGAAGGACTGCCCGACATCGGGCTGACCACCGTCACCGAGATCGCCCGCGCGATCGCGGTCACCCACCGGCAGCTGGACGTCCCGGTCATCGCCGACGCCGACACCGGGTTCGGCGACGAGACCAACACCTTCCGCACCGTGCGCACCTACGAGGACGCCGGCGCGGCCGCCGTGCAGCTCGAGGACCAGGTGTTCCCCAAGCGGTGCGGCCACCTCGACGACAAGGCACTCATCCCGGCCGGGGAGTTCGTCCTCAAGATCCGGGCCGCGCTCGACCACCGGCGCCGGGGAACCCTGATCGTCGCGCGCACCGACGCGATCGCCGTCGAGGGGTTCGACGCCGCGATCGCCCGGGCCAAGGCCTACGCCGCGGCCGGCGCCGACGTGCTCTTCGTCGAGGCGCCGCAGACCCTCGACCAGGTGGCGGCCATCCCGTCCGCGGTCGGCGCGCCGGTCATCTTCAACGTCGTGCCCGGCGGCAAGTCGCCCGAGGTGTCGCGCGAGCAGCTCGAGGGGTTCGGCTACGCCGGCGCCATCCTGCCCGGCGCCACCGTCGGCGCCGCGTTCACCGCCATGACCCAAGCCCTGTCCGACATCGCCGGTGGCGGCCTGCCCGCCGGCCAGGTCGCCGGGCCCCGCGCCCTGTTCGAGGCCGTCGGCCTGACCGAGTGGGCCGTCCGGCGCGCACCGAAAGAGCCTGCCCGTGCCTGACACCATCATCGAGCGGATCCTGGCCCGCGCCGCGGGTCTCGACACCGTCCAACCGGGACAGATCGTCACCTGCGACGTCGACATGACCGTCGTGATCGACGTGCAGTTCGCCCACGACCGCCTCGCCGACGTCCGCGCCCTCCACGACCCGGACAAGGTCGCCGTCGTCCTCGACCACGCCGTCCCGGCACCCACCCCGCGCGACGCCGACCACGGCGCGAAGGCCCGCGCGTTCGTCGCCAAGCACGGCATCGACCGGTTCTACGACGTCGGCCGTCACGGCATCGTCCACCAGGTCATCGCCGAGCAGGGCCTGGTGCTGCCGGGCACCGTCGTGTGCTGCACCGACTCCCACACCTGCGCCGGCGGCGCGCTGAACTCGGCCGCGCGCGGACTCGGGCCGCTGGAGATCCTGCAGATGCTGTGCACCGGCCAGACCTGGTACCGCGTGCCGCCGACGATCCGGTACGAGCTCACCGGTACCAAACCGGCGCACATCAACGGCAAGGACATCTTCCTGACGATCTCCGGCCGCTACGGCGACGCCACCGACCACGCGCTCGAGTTCGGCGGCCCCGGCCTGGCGTCGGTGCCGATGTCCGATCGCCGGACCATCGCGACCCAGGGCGCGGAGATCGGCGCCGACTTCACGCTGTTCCCGTGCGACGCCGTCACCGGGGAGTTCCTGGCCGAGGTGGCTCCCGGCGCGGCCTACACCCGCAGCGACCCCGACCCGGACGCCGGTTACGCCGTCGTGCGCACCCTCGACCTCGGCACCGTCGAGCCGATGGTCGCGCTGCCGGGCACCGTCATCAACAACGCGGTGCCGTTGTCCGGTCTCGACCGGACCCGCATCGACCAGGCGTTCATCGGGTCCTGCGCCAACGGCCAGCTCGCCGACCTCGCGGTCGCGGCGCGCGTCGTCGAAGGCCGCAAGGTCGCGCCCGGTGTGCGGCTCATCGTCACCCCGGCCTCGCAGCAGGTGTACCTGGAGGCGGTCAAACGCGGCTACGTCGCCACGCTCGTCGAGGCCGGCGCGGTGGTCACCAACTCCACCTGCGGCGCGTGCTTCGGCTACCACATGGGCGTGCTGGCGCCCGGCGAGGTGTGCGTCACCTCCAGCACGCGCAACTTCCGCGGCCGCATGGGCAGCACCGAGGCGCGGGTCTACATGGCCTCGCCCGCGACGGTCGCGGCGTCGGCGCTGACCGGCTACATCGCCGGATCGGACCAGGTGGCGGAGGTGGCGGCGTGACCTCACCGCTGCGTGTCCGGGGACGGGCCTGGGTCTTCGGCGACGAGATCAACACCGACGACATGTACCCGGGGTTCGCGATGAAGCTGCCCGTCGAAGAAGCGGCGCAGCACATGTTCGACGCCACCCGGCCCGGCTGGCCCAAGCTCGTCGAGGCGGGTGACATCGTGGTCGCGGGGCGCAACTTCGGCCTCGGATCGAGCCGCGCGTGCGCCGAGCTGTTCGTCCACTTGGGAATCTCCTGCCTGGTGGCCGAGCAGTACAACTCCCTGTTCCACCGCAACGCCCTCAACTACGGGCTCCCGGCGCTCACCGTGCCGGACGCGCGCACGCTGATCGACGAGGGAGACGTCCTCGCGATCGACGCCGTGGCCGGCCTGCTGCGCAACGAGACGCGCGGGACCGAGCACCCCATCGAACCCCTGCCCGCCTTCGTCGTCGAGCTCATCGAAGGTGGCGGGCTGATCAACCGCCTGGAAGCCGGAGGCTTCCTGGATCGCAAAGACGCGACCACAGGAGGAAAACCATGAAGCGCAGGACAGCTCTGATCGCCGGCGCGGCCGCGGCCGCACTGGTGCTGAGCGCGTGCGGAAGCGGTGGTGGCGCGGCGGGGGTGACCTCGTTCGACATCGCGGTCAGCAACGCCTCGGAGCCGTACTCGATCCCCTGGCTGGTCGGCAAGGACCAGGGGTTCTTCGCCAAGCGCGGGGTGACCATCGGCGAGATCGTGCCGGGCAAGGGCGGCGGGACGACCGTGCGCAACATGCTCAGCGGTGACCTGCCCATGGCCGACGTCGGGTTCACCTCGGTGCTGGAGTCCAGCGAGGCCGGCACCCCGCTGACCGTCGTGGCCGGCGCGACGCAGAGCGTCTACGGCCTCGACTTCTACACCCTCGACAGCAACACCGGTGTCCGGACCATCAACGACGTGCACAAGTGGGCCTACACCAACCCGCAGTCGGTCACGCAGGCCCTGTCCTACATCCTCCCCAAGGTCGCGGGGGCGACCCAGGAGATCGAACGGACCTCCTCCGGTGGGGTCGGTGAGGGCGTCGCGCTGCTGGAGGCCGGCACGGTCGACGTCGCGGTCGTGCCGCCGTCGGTCGTGGCCAAGACCGGCAAGTTCCGCGTGGTCGTGTCCAGCGCGGACTACCTGAAGAAGTTCCAGCAGAGCGTGATCACCACGACGCCCGAGTTCGCCGAGCGCAACCCCGACACGGTCAAGGCCGTGGTGGCGGGCTACCAGGAGTCGGTCGAGTTCATCCGCGCCAACCCGCAGAAGGCCGCGCAGCTCTACGCCGACTACATCGACATCGACGTCGCCGCGGCGACCACGATCGTCACCAAGGCGGTCCAGTACGACAACTGGGGCGCCGGGTTCGACGCCGAGGCGATCCAGCAGGCCGTCGAGGCCCAGCGCCTCGCCATGAACCGCACCGACCTCCCGTTCTGCGACCTGTTCCAGAAGGCCTACCTGCCCGCGAACGTGCCCACCACGCTCCCGGCCGAATGCGGGGCAGCGCAGTGAACACACAGACGCAGGAGCAGCGCGGCACCGCGTCCACGGCGACCACGCCGATCGTGCGCGTCGAAGGTGTGGAGCAGCACTTCGGCCCGGTGCACGCGCTCGGGCCGGTCGACCTGACCATCGGGCGCGGCGAGTTCGTCTCGATCGTCGGGCCCAGCGGGTGCGGCAAATCGACCCTGCTCGAGATCATCGGCGCGCTGCAGGACCCGGCGCGCGGCTCCGTCGAGGTGGACGGCGTCCCGCTCACCGGTCCGCGCCGCCGCACGGCGATCGTGTTCCAGGAGTCCGCGACGCTGCCGTGGCGCACGGTCGTCGACAACGTCGCCTTCGCGCTCGAAGTGCGCGGCGTCGGACGGAAGGTTCGGCGGGAACGCGCCCGGGAACTCGTCGAGGTCGTCGGACTGGGCGGCTTCGAGAACCACTACCCGGCGCAGCTGTCCGGCGGGATGCGGCAACGCGTCGCCATGGCGCGCGCGATGTCGATGGACCCGGACCTGATCCTCGCCGACGAGCCGTTCGGCGCGCTCGACGAGCAGACCCGCATGCTGATGGCCGAGGAGCTGCTCCGCGTCGTGGAGACCATCGGGTGCGGCGTCCTGTTCATCACCCACAGCATCCAGGAAGCGGTGCTGCTGTCGGACCGGGTGCTGGTGATGGGCCGCCGCCCGGGCACCTTCCTCGACGAGGTCGTCGTCGACCTGCCCCGGCCGCGGGTGCACGCGGCGCTGTCCGAGCCGTCCGCGACCGCGGCGCAGGAGCGCATCTGGGCGCAGATCCGCAACGAGGCCGAAGTGGCGATGCGGAGCGAACGATGAGGGCGCGCTCGGTCGTCCCGTCCTACGTGCGGCCCACGCCGCGCCGCGTCGCCGGGTTGCCGTCGGGCCTGTGGACGTTCGTCCTCGTCATCGGGCTCGTGGCCGCGCTGGAGCTGTACGCGCGGTCGGGTGCCGTGTCGCGGCTGGACCTGATCCCGGTGAGCGAGATGGTCGCCCGGTCGGTCGAGCTGCTGGGCGAGCGCGACTTCGTGGTCGACGCGTTGCTGCGCAGTGTCCTGCTGATCTGCGCGAGCTTCGCCGCCTCGGCGGTCGCCGGCGTGGCCGTGGCCTACGCCATGGCCCGCTCCCGCTGGGTGCACCGGGCCGTCAAGCCCTACGTCAACGTCTTCTACGCGCTGCCGGTGTTCGCGCTCTACCCGGTGATGGTGGTGATGTTCGGGACCGGCGTGGTGCCCATCGTCCTGCTGGCCACGTTGTTCAGCGTCGTCATCGTCATCTCGCACGCGCTGGTCGGGTTCGAGTCGACACCGCCGATCGTCACCAAGCTCGCCCGGTCCCTGGAGATGACCCGGTCGCAGCAGCTGCGCAAGGTCCTGCTGCCCTCGGCGCTGCCGGACATCCTCGCCGGGCTCAAACTGGGCCTGGCGTACGCGATCATCGCCGTGCTGGCGACGGAGTTCATCCTGGCCACCACCGGGCTCGGGCAGGTGGTCAACCGCGCCTACAACAACTTCGACACCGTCGACATGTACGCCGGCATCGTCTTCGTCAGCGTTTTCGCGCTGCTGGCCAACCTCTCGCTCGGCGCCGCGCTGAGCGCGTTCGACTGGAGGCGGCGATGAGCACCCGTCGAAGCCCCGCCTGGGTCCCGCCGCTGGTCCTCGCCGCCGTTCTGGTGGTGGTGTGGACCGTGACGGCCGCGCTGGCGGACAGCGCCGTCTACCCCGGACCGGGGCAAGCACTGCGGAGCCTGGGCTCGGACCTGGGCGATCCGCGGTTCCTCGGCAGCGTCGGCGACACCGCCCGCGTGCTGCTGCTGTCCTACGCCGCCGCGGTCGCCGCCGGCGCGGTCGCCGGGATGGTGCTCGGGCTCAGCGCGTTCTGGTCGCGGGCGGTCCTGCCGGTGGTGTACGCGTTCAACAGCGTCCCGAAGATCGTGCTGTACCCGGTTTTCCTGCTCCTGCTGGGAATCGGGGACCTGAGCCGGGGAGCGTTCGCGTTCGTCTCGGGCGTGCTCCCGATGTTCCTGATCATGGTGGAGGCGACCGCGGGGGTGAGCCGCCTGCACCTGAAGATGTCGGCCGCGCTCGGCCTGTCGCGGTGGTCACTGCTGCGGCGGATCGTGGTGCCCAGCGTCCTGCCCTCGCTCGCGTCGGGGATGCGGCTGTGCTTCGGGCTCACCCTGATCGGCCTGCTGCTCGCCGAGATGTTCTCCGGATCCTCCGGCCTGGGCTACGAACTGCTGCGCAACCTCTCGCTCGCGCGGGTGGAGAACATCATCGGCCAGGTCGTCCTCACCGGTGTCCTCGCGCTCCTGCCGACACTGGCCCTGCAACAGCTGGAATCCCGCATCCGCAACCGTTACGAGGTGACCGCGTGAGCCCGACCGACCCCGACGGCGTGACCGGCAAACTGGCGACCTGGATCGCCCAGCTGCGCCACGACGACATCCCGGACACGGTGCGCGAACGGGCGCGGCACCTCCTGCTCGACGGGCTGGTGTGCGCGCTGGTCGGCGCCCGCCTGCCGTGGTCGGAGCGGGCCGTGGACGCCGTGCTCGCGCTCGAAGGCGCCGGGGACGTCCCGCTGCTGGGGTGGAGCCGCACCACGTCGGCGCCCGCGGCGTGCCTGCTCAACGGCACCTTCATCCAGGGCTTCGAGCTGGACGACTACCACGTGCGCGCGCCGCTGCACAGCAACTCGCTGATCGTGCCGAGCGCGGTCAGCACCGTCGCGACGCTGGGCCGTCCGGTGTCCGGGCGGGAGCTGCTCACCGCGCTGATCGCCGGCTACGAGGTCGGCCCGCGGGTCGGGCTGGCGCTGCACGGCGCCGAAATGCTCTCCCGCGGCTGGCACTCCGGCTCGGTGTTCGGCACCCACGCGAGCGCCGCGACGTCGGCGTGGCTGCGGCGGCTCGACCCGGCACGGGTGGAAGACGCGCTCGGCTTGGCCGCGACCCAGTCGTCCGGGCTGATGGCCGCGCAGTACGAGGCCATGTCCAAGCGCATGCACCACGGTTTCGCCTCGCGTAACGGCCTGTACGCCGCGGCGCTCGCCGAGGCCGGCTACACCGGGATCAAGCGCGTGTACGAGCGCGAGTACGGCGGATTCCTGGCCACCTTCGGCGAGGGGCACGACCCGCGCCCCGAGCTGATCACCGCCGGGCTGGGCCAGGAGTGGGTCCTGCTGGACACCGGGGTGAAGGCCTACGCCGCGATGGCCGCCACGCACGCCTCGATCGACTGCGCGCTTCAGGCCCGCTCGCGCGGGATCACGGCCGAGGACGTCGAGTCGATCTCGGTGGAGGTGTCGCACGCCGCCTACCACCACGGCTGGTGGAAACCCGAACCCCTGCTGGAGACGATCGGCGCGCAGATGAACATCGGCTACGCCGTGTCGGTGGCGCTGCTCGACGGCCAGGTCCTGGCCGAGCAGTTCACCTGCGACCGCATCGCCGCCGACGACGTGTGGTCGCTGCTGCGCCGCGTCGAGGTCCACCACTGCCCGGACTTCGACCGCGCCGAAGACCGGTTCCGCACCCGGATGCGGGTCACGCGGCGCGGTGGCGACACCGTCGAGATCGAAGTGGACGGTCCGCTCGGTGGCCCCACGCGCCCGCTGCCGGACGCCGACGTGGTGGCGAAGGCGCGGCGTCTCGCCGAGTCGATCGACCTGGCCACCCGGTGGGAGCGCATCGAGCACCTGGTGCTCGACCTCGACTCCGTGCCCGATGTGTCCGTGCTGGTCGGCGAACTCGCGGCCGAGGTTCCCGCGCTGCCCGTGACGCTCTGAGAGGACTTCCCATGACGAACCTGGCCGCCCTGCTCGACACGACCGCCGGGGAGCACCCCGATCGCACGGCCATCGTGTGCGGCGACGCCCGCCTGTCCTACCCCCAGCTCGCCGGCGCCGCGAACCAGGTCGCCAACCTCCTGGTACGCCACGGAGTGCGCCCCGGTGACGCGGTCGCGTTGTCGTGTCCCAACCTGCCGACCTTCACCGTCGTCTACTTCGGCATCCTCAAGGCGGGCGCCACGGTCGTACCGCTGAACGTGCTGCTCAAACCACGCGAGATCGCCTACCACCTCGCCGATTCCGGCGCTGTCGCCCACTTCGCGTTCGAGGGCACCGCCGACCTCCCCATCGGCGAGTGGGCGGCAGAAGCCGTCGAGCAGACCGCCGGGTGCCGGTCGTTGTTCGTCGTCCCCGCCGCGGGCCGGCTGCCGTGGGCCGACGAGCCCGCCGAGTTCGCGACGGTCGACGTCGATGACGAGGACACGGCGGTGATCCTCTACACCTCGGGCACCACCGGCCACCCGAAGGGCGCGGAACTGCGCCACCGCAACATGCGCGACAACGCCCTCGCCGGCCGGGAGGTGTTCGGCGCCGACCCGGCGAACCCGGACACCTACCTGTGCGTGCTGCCGTTGTTCCACTCGTTCGGGCAGACCGTGACCCAAAACGGCGCGATCGCCTTCGGCGGCACGATGGTCATGCTGCCGCGGTTCGACGCGCGGGCCGCGCTCACCCTGATGCTCCAGGAGACCGTGACCTTCTTCGCCGGCGTCCCGACGATGTACTGGGGCTTGCTGGGCGCGCTCGACGACGGGGTGGACGTGGCGGCGCTGGCGGCGAACCTGCGGGTGGCGGTGGCCGGCGGCTCGGCGCTGCCGGGCGAGGTGCACCGGGACTTCCGGGCCCGCTTCGGCGTGACGATCCTCGAGGGTTACGGCCTGTCGGAGACCTCCCCGGTGGCGTCGTTCTCGGTGTACGGCGAGCAACCGCGGGTCGGCTCGATCGGCGTGCCCATCCCGGGTGTCGAGATGAAGCTGATCGCCGACGACTGGTCCGACGCCTCCGGCGAGGTCGGCGAGATCGCGATCAGGGGCCACAACGTCATGAAGGGCTACCACGGCCGGCCCGAGGCGACCGCGGAAGCGATCCGCGACGGCTGGTTCCGCACCGGCGACCTGGCCCGCAAGGACGCCGACGGCTTCTACTACATCGTCGACCGGGCCAAGGACATGATCATCCGCGGCGGGTTCAACGTGTACCCGCGTGAGATCGAGGAACTGCTGATGACCCACCCGGCGGTCTCGCTGGTCGCGGTGATCGGCGTCCCCGACGACGCCCACGGCGAGGAGATCAAGGCGGTCGTCGTCAGGGCCAAGGACCACGACGACGTCACCGAGGACGACATCGTGGCGTGGGCCAAGGAACGGCTGGCGGCCTACAAGTACCCGCGCCGCGTCGAGTTCCGCGACACCCTGCCGATGACCGCGACCGGCAAGATCCTCAAGCGGGAGATCTGATCACCGTGACCACCAGCCCCGCCACCCTCGCCGCGACCGACGCACTCGCCCGCTTCGCCGTCGAGTCCGAGGTGGACTCCTCGCTCGCGCCGCGCCTGCGTGGCCTGTTCCTCGACCACATCGGTGTCGCCGCGTTCGCGGCCGTGCACGCCGACAGCAGCCCCGCCGTGCGCGCCGCCGTCGACCGGCTCGATCCGCACGGCGGCGACGCCACCGTGATCGGCGTGGCCCGCCGGCACAGCCCGGCCTCTGCGGCGTTCCTCAACGGCGTCCACGCCCACTCCCTGGACATGGACGACACGAACCGGACGCAGACCGGGCATCCCGGGGTCGCGATCTTCCCCGCCGCCACCGCGGAAGCCGAACGCCTCGACGTGGACGGCCGCACGTTCCTCGACGCGGTCGCCGTCGGGTACGAGGTGTGCTGCCGGATCGGCGCGGCGCTGACCTCGCGCAGCTACGAGCGCGGCTTCCACATCACCGCCGTGTCCGGCATCTTCGGCGCGGTCGCGGCGGTGTCCCGGCTGCGCGGATTCGACGCCGCCACCACGGCGTCGGCCTTCGGTCTCGCCCTGAGCAAGGCGGCGGGCAGCATGCAGTACCTGGCCAACGGGGCGTGGAACAAGCGCCTGCACCCCGGTTTCCTCGCCCACGACGCGTTGACGTGCGCGACCCTGGCGGAGGCCGGCGTCCGCGGCGCCGCCGACGCGCTCGACGGGCGGTACGGCCTGCTGACCGGATACACCGGGGAAGCCGACCCCGGCGCGCTCACCGATGGTCTCGGCACGAAGTGGCTGCTGCTCGACACCGCCGTCAAACCGTACCCGTCGTGCCGGCTCACCCACGGCGCCATCGACGCCGCGCTCGCACTGCGCGACCCCGACCCCGGCGCGGAACTGCACGTCGGGATCCCGTCGGCGGCCATGCCGATCGTCGGCGAGGACAGCCCGGCGAAACGCCGGCCGGGCAGCGTCGTGGACGCCCAGTTCAGCGTGTACTTCCAGGTCGCGTGCGCGTGGCTGGACGGGCACGTGGACTGGGACAGCTACCAGCGCCTCGCCGATCCCGCCGTGGTCGCGATAATCGACCGGATCACGGTGTCGGCCGACGACAGCGTGCCGATGGGTGGCGGCACCCTGACCGTCCACTCGGGAGGCCGGACGGCGTCCCGCGCGGTCCCGGTCCCGCTCGGCGAACCGGAGAACTGGATCGGCGACGCCGCGCTGCGCGAGAAGTTCGCGTCACTGGCGGGCCGGGTCTTCGACGACGCCGACGACATCGCGGACGGTGTGCTCGGCCTGTCGGCGGAGTCGTCGATGCGCGCACTCGTGCGGACATTGGCGGGCGGGGGAGCGGCATGACGGACCAGCTGACCGTCCGCTGCGTCCTGATGCGCGGCGGCACGAGCAAGGGACTCTACTTCCACGAGGCGGACCTGCCTGCTCCCGGCACCGAGCGCGATGCGCTGCTCGTCCGCCTCATGGGATCCCCGGACCCGCTGCAGATCGACGGCCTGGGCGGGTCCCGGCCGATCACGTCGAAACTCGCGATCATCGCACCGTCCACCCGGGACGACGCCGACGTCGACTACACCTTCGGCCAGGTCGAGATCGACCGCGCCGGCGTCGGCTACGCGGGCAACTGCGGGAACATCTCGGCCGGGGTCGGCCCGTTCGCGATCGACGAAGGCCTCGTCGACGCGGTCGACGGGGTCACGCCGGTCCGGATCCACAACACCAACACCGGTGCCGTGATGACCGCGCACGTGCCCGTCCGCGCGGGCAGGGCCGCTGTTCTCGGCGACTTCGCCGTGCCGGGCGTACCCGGCACGGGCGCGGAGATCGTCATGGACTGGTCGGGCACCGTGGGGTCCAAGACCGGTGCGCTGCTGCCCACCGGGAACCCGGTCGACGAGATCGTGCTGGAGAACGGTTCCGTCGTCCGGGCCACGACCTGCGACGCCGGGAATCCGTGCGTCTGGGTGCCCGCCGCGGACGTCGGCCTCGACGGCAGCGAAGTCGACTTCTCCGAGACCCTGCTCGACGTCGTGCGGGAGATCCGCGGCAAAGCGGCGGCGCTCTTCGGCCTGTGCACGGAGTGGCGCCGCGTGGACGACGAGTCACCCGGTCTGCCCATGGTGGGGCTCGTCGCCCCACCCGGCGGCTACCGCACCCTGAGCGGCACGACCGCCGACGCTCCGGACATGGACCTGCGGGTCCGGCTGATCTTCATGAACCGCCTGCACGAGAGCATCGCGGGCACCGCGTCGGTGTGCCTCGCCGCGGCCTCCCGGGTCCGCGGCTCGGTCGTCGAGACCGTCGCCACCCGGCGGCAGCGGGACACCGTCCTCATCGGCCACCCGTCCGGCATCACGCCCGCCCGGGTGGCCGCCCGGACGGTCCCGGAGCCGCCACACGTGGCCTTCGACCTGCTCGGCTTCAGCCGCACGGCCCGCCGGCTCATGGCGGGGGCGGCGTACTACCCGCCGCCCACCCGGTAAGCCCGTTTCGGTTTCCGCTGACCACCGCCGCTTCGCGGACCGCGCTGTCTCATCACCCGCGTGACGCGCCCGCCCGGCAACACCCGTCCATGCCCGCCGACCACCGCTGTTTCACGGGACCGCGTCGCCTCATCACCGGCGCCGCGCGCCCGCCCGGTAACACCCGCTCATCCCAGCCAACCACCGCTGCTTCGCTCGGGAGATCCCATGCCCACCGCACTTCTGTCCATCGGCGTGCTCGCCGCCGTCCTCGCTCTCGCCACCGTCCGCCCGGTCAACATGGGCGTGCTCGGGCTCGTCGCCGCGTTCTTCGTGGGCAGCCTCATCGGCGGTGAATCACCGGACGACGTGCTCGCCTCGTTCCCGGCCGAGCTGTTCGTCGTGCTCGTCGGTGTCACCTACCTGTTCGCCATCGCCAAGAACAACGGCACCGTCCAGTGGCTGGTCGAAGCGACCTTCCGGCTCGCCGGCGGCCGCACGTCCGCGATCCCGTGGGTCTTCTTCCTGTTGTCGACCGCGATCTGTGGGATCGGCGCGCTGCCGCCCGCGGTGGGCGCGATCCTCATGCCGATCGCGATGAGCTTCGCCACCGCCCACGGCCTCCGGCCGTTGCTCGTGAGCATCCTGATCGGGCTCGGGTCGACCGCGGGCTCGTTCGCGCCCACCGGCCTGCTCGGCGTCATCGTGCACGGCGTGCAGGAGAAGAACGGACTGGCGAGCAATCCGCTGTTGCTGTTCGCGTGCACGTTCGGCATCGGCACCGCCGTCGCCGTGGCCACCTATGTGCTCCTGGCGCGGCGTCAGGCTCCGGCTGTGGTGGTCGCCGACAGCCCCGGAGCCGCCACCGCACCGCCGTCGACGTCGTTGAGCCCGCAGCAGGGCCTGACCCTGCTCGGGTTCGTCGTGCTGACCGTCGGGGCGCTCGTCTTCGGCCTCGACATCGGGTTCCTGGCCCTGACCGTGGCGGCGGTGGTGGCGCTGGCGTTCCCCGCGACGAGCCGCAGTGCGGTGAAGGAGGTCAGCTGGGACATCATCCTGCTGATGGCGGGCATCCTGACCTACATCGGGGTGCTGCAGCGCAACGGGACGATCGACTGGCTCGGCACGTCGGTCGCCGGGGTCGACTCACCGCTGCTCGCGGCGCTGCTGATCTGCCTCATCGGCGCGGTGGTCTCGGCGTTCGCGTCGACGACGGGCATCCTCGGCGCGGTCATCCCGCTGACGGTGCCGCTGATCGCGACGGGCGAGATCGGGGCGATCGGGTTCGTCGCCGCACTGGCGATCTCCTCGTCCCTGGTGGACGTGTCCCCGTTCTCGACCGGCGGCGCGATCGCGATGGCCAACGCCCCCGAGCCGGAACGGCGCAGGATCTACCGCGGTCTGCTCCGCTTCTCGGGAGCGATGGCGGTCGTAGGCCCCCTGTTGAGCTGGTCGATCCTCGTCGCACCCGGGTGGCTGTGAGTTCGATGCCGGGATCGCGATCGGGTCAGCGCTGGTCGCCCACGAGAGCGTTTGCGCGGGTTTCGGGAACTCCCAGCATCAGCAGGCTCGTGATAGTCGCTGCCCGGGCGCCGTTGGTTGCGTTCGACAGGTCGCTGTCGGCGATGGCGAACACGATGCCGTAGGCGAGCTGGCTCAGCGTGCCTGCCGGCAGGTGCTGTGCGAACAGGTCGCTGTCCTGGCCCCGTTTCACGAGGTCGGCGAGGAGCTCGTCGAGTGGTCCGAGCAGGCCGTGGATCGCCTCGCCGTACTCGCCGCGGCGCAGCGCGAGCAGCACCCGGTACCGGTGGGCCACCGGCCAGATGCGGGCGACGAAATCGGCCCACGTCGCGTCCGCTTCCGTGTTGGCGCCGTCGACCTCGGTGAGTACGGCGGTCATCTCGCTCACGGCCCGTTCGGTGAGTGTCCGGATCAGGTCGAGGCGCGAGGGGAAGTGGCCGTAGACGGTGCGGCGGACGACGCCGGCGGCGGAGGCGATGTCGCCCATTCCGGCGTCGGGGTTGTCGCCCAGCACCTCGAGGGCGACGTCGAGGATGCGATCGCGGGTCTCGTTCATCGACCGCGCACGCGAGGACTCGGTGGGCACGGCGCGAGTGTTGCACACTGCTGTGCATTAAAGTAGGTTGCACACCAGTGTGCAACGAGTGGTTGCGCCGTGCCGCGAGGCTCGGGAAGAGAGAAGACGGCCATGACCGCACCAACGCCGACCTCGGCCCTCGTCCGCCCGTTCACCGTTTCGATCCCGGATTCGGAGATCGACGACCTGAAGCGGCGACTGGCCAGAACCCGGTGGCCGGATCCGGAAACGGTGGACGACTGGTCGCAAGGCGTTCGCCTGGCGAACGCCCGATCACTGATCGACTACTGGGAGCACGGCTACGACTGGCGGCGCTTCGAATCCGAGCTCAACCGCTTCCCCCAGTTCCTGACCGAGATCGATGGGCTGGACATCCACTTCATCCACGTCAGGTCCGGCAATCCTGGCGCGATGCCGGTGATTCTCACGCACGGATGGCCGGGCTCGATCGTGGAGTTCCTGAAGCTGATCGGCCCGCTGACCGATCCGGTTCCGTTCGGAGGAGACGCCGCCGATTCGTTTGACGTCGTCGTCCCGTCACTTCCCGGGTTCGGGTTCTCCCAGAAGCCCGCGGAGACCGGGTGGACTGTGTCGCGCATCGCCAGCGCGTGGGTGGAGCTGATGAAGCGTCTGGGCTACCCGAGGTGGGCCGCGCAAGGCGGCGACTGGGGTGCCGTCGTGACCACCGCCCTCGGGGCCATGCAACCCGAGGGGCTGCTCGGAATTCACCTGAACACCCAGTACGCCTTTCCCGCGCAGATACCCGGCACCTTGTCGCCCGAACAGCGCCACGCGGTGGAGACCCTCGCCCTCTACACCGGCGATCTCGGTGGGTCGAACCACCTGCAGGGCACGAAGCCGGAGACTGTCGGATTCGCCCTGGCGGACTCTCCCGCCGGTCAGGCAGCCTGGATCTACGAGAAGTTCCAGTCCAAGACCGACAATCACGGGCTGGCCGAGGACGTCCTCGGCGTCGACGACATGCTCGACGCGATATCCCTCTACTGGTTCACCAACAGCGCGGCGTCGTCCGGCCGCATCTACTGGGAGAACAGATCGGCCACGTTCGCCGGCCCGAAGCTGAGCGTTCCGGTCGCGGTGACCGTCTTCCCGAAGGACATCCCGCGCCTGCCGCGAAGCTGGATCGAAGACACCTACCGCAATCTGATCCACTACGGCGAGGCCGACAAGGGCGGGCACTTCGCGGCCTTGGAACAGCCCGAGGTGCTGGTCAGCGAAATCCGCACCGGCCTGCGTCCCCTCCGTTCCCGACAGCCCGGGTGATACGCGTGCGTTCCGGAGCTCGCGCGCCGGGTTCCCAGGCGCGGTCCGGTCCTGACGTCGTGGCTCGCCGCGAAGGGCCTGCCGTCCGCGCGGACTTCGCCTGCTATCGCCTGGGGTGCCGGAAGAGCCCGGCGCGCGATCAGAGCACGGTCAGTTCAAGCCGCGCGCCGGCCCGGCCGCCGATTTCCAGTGTTTGCGTCGTGGGGCGCATCGACGTGGCGAACCACCAGCGTTCCCGCGTGCCGGTCAGGGGGATGAAGTCGGGGTAGTCGCTGCTGCACAGCATCAGCAGGAGCGAGTGGCCCGGCCGCACCACGTATCCGGCCTCGCCCGCCGGCATCGCCACCTCCGTCGGTTCGGTGGCGGTCAGCCGCTGCTGTCCGCGGCAGATGAACCGCGCGCTGCCGTCCGGTTCGAGGTCGAGCAGGAACGCGAACAGGTCCATCTCCGGGCCCGTGGTGGTGACCGTGCCGTGGAAGGTGACCGGGCCGGCCAGCTCCAGCGGCTCGGTCTGGGGTTCGCCGCGGAAGGCCAGCACGTCGTCGCGGTCGGCCGTCGCCCGGTAATCGGGCCATTCGGCGACCAGCAGGGACCACAGGTTCGTCGCGGTCGGCACCAGCTTGTCCGGGTCGTGCACCCACGACACCGCGGTCGCGGCCGCGTCCCGCCGCGACACCAGGTGCCCGTTGGTGTCGTCCGGTCCGGCAGACAGGTGCAGAACCCGACGGGTGACCTCCGGCGGCGGCCACGCGCCGACGTGCCGCACCTCGTCACTGTGCGCCAGCTGGTACTCCACCGGCGGCAGCGGCTCGACATCGTCGTCCGCCTTGAGGTAGCGGTCGAAGAACCGCAGCTCGCCGTCGAACCACGCCCTGATCTGCTCCGGGGTGAGCAGGGGGATGTCGATGCTGCCCTGGTGCTCCACGGCGGCCGGCCGGTCGTCCAGACGCGTGTCGTCGTGGTCGGTCGGCCCGAGCCGCAGGTGGACCAGCGGCCGCCACGCGGGGTTCGCCGTCATCGCGTGGTAGTCGCGCATGGCCTCGGCCCGGCAGTACGGGTCGAACCACCCGAGCGAGAGCAGCACGGGAACGGGCTTCGCGTTGAGGGGATGTCCCTCGGGGAAGCGGCGCAGCGGCGGTGTAACCGACAGGTGCATGTCCATCGCCGGCGGCCGGACTCCCATCTGCTCCACCGCGTCCTCGAACGCGTTCACCAGGGGCCGCCGCGACCAGTCGTAGTCCTCTTCGTGCGCGAGGAGGTCGTTGACGACGTAGAAGTCCATCACGTACTTGAAGTAGAACCCCCACTCGGGTTCGCCCGGCGTCAGCTGCGCGGCCCCGAGGTTCGTGTTCGTGCTCCGGGGCGCGATGGCACGCAGAGCTGGGTGGTTGGTGGCCAGCGCGGCCCACTGCGTGAAGCCCACATAGGACAGTCCGGTCATCCCGACGCGGCCGTTGGACCACGGCTGGTTCACGATCCAGTCGATCGTGTCGTAGCCGTCGCAGGCTTCGTTGACCCAGGGCACCGTCTCGCCCTCGGAGCGGAACTTGCCGCGGGTGTCCTGCGCGACGAGCACGTACCCCCGCTCGACGAGCGCCTCGGCGAAGACGTCGACGCGGATGATGTCGCCGTTCTTGTCGTAGGGCAGGCGGGTCAGCACGACCGGGAAGGGGCCCTCCCCCTCCGGCAGGTACACGTCGGTTGCCAGCCGGACGCCGTCGCGCATCCGGACCATGAACTGCTGGGCCTTGTCGCTCGGCGGGCCCGGCGGGACGTGGGTGAACTCCATCGATACTCCTTACGCTTTCTGGCGCCCGATGCGGGCGTACACGCCCGGGCGCTTCGTCCGGTAGACCAAGGCGAGCACCGCGCCGGCGGCGAGCACGCCCCAGACGACCACCTGCTCGACGACGGCCTGCGTGGTCGACCCGCCCGTCATGGTGGTGAAGTTCGTGATCGCCAGGTACAGCACCATCCCCATGCCTGCTGCGCTGAGCAGCGGCGCGATGAACGTGTGCCACCGCGTCGAATCCCGGATGTCGCGGCGCCGCCGGAAGAACACGATGACGGCCAGGCTCGTCAGGGTCATCAGCACCATGATGGCGAATCCGCCGGTTCCGGCGAGCTGGGCGTACCACAACTCGGGCGAGCCGATGCCGGAGAACGCCAGCAGCGCCGCGAACAGGACCACGCTCACGGTCACCGAGCTCACGTTCGGCGAGCCGTGGCGCGGGTGGACCTTGGCCAACCGGGCGGGCAGCACGCGGTCGACGGCCAGCGAGTAGCAGTACCGGGAAACGATGTTCTGCACAGACAACAGCGCCGCGAACGCCGACGTCACGACCAGCACCGTCACCACATCCCTGGCCCACACGCCCACGAAGGTCTCCACGGCGGCGGAGAACATGCCGGTCGGATCCGCGGCCGCGGCCGCGGTCGCCTGCGAGGGACCATAGGCCGCGATGAGCAACCAGGTCGCGGCGATGTAGAAGACGCCGATCGCGCCGACGGCCAGGTAGGTGGCGCGGGGGACCGTGCGGTGCGGGTCCTTCGTCTCCTCCCGGAAGACGGCCGTCGCCTCGAACCCGCCGAAACTCAGGGCGGAGAACAATACCGCGACACCCACGGACCCGGACATAAGGGCACTCCAGGTGAAGGACGTGACCGGAACGCCCTCGGGGCCGCCGCCGCGGCCTACGACCGCGCCGTCGAAGATGCCGACGATGACGATCTCGCACACCATGACGACCGAGAGCACCTTGGCGGAGAGGTCGATGCGGAAGTAGCCGAGCACGCCGGTGACCGCCAGGACCGCGAAGGTGTAGACGAACCAGGGCAGGGTGGGCGCCCCGATCGTCTCCAGGAGGGTGTTGAGGGAGACGCCGATGAACATGTAGGTCGCCACGGCCATGAACAGGTAGCCGACGATCGCGAGAAAACTCGCGCCGAGTCCGGGCGCTCTGCCCAGTCCGGCGGTGATGTAGGCGTAGAACGCGCCGGGGTTGTCGACGTAGCGTGTCATGGTGGTGTAGCCGACGGAGAAGATCAGCAGGACGGCCATGGCGATCACGTAGGCCAGCGGGGCACCGGTCCCGCCGAAGCTGATGATGAACGGCGTGCTCGCCGACACCACCATGACGGGCGCCGACCACGCCAGGACCGTGAACACCAGCTCGATCACGCCCATCCGTCCCTTGAGTCTGCGGGCGGAACCGGACGGGGCGGGGGTTTGGGGTGCGGGTCGCAGGACCGTCGAGTCCGCGGCATCCACTTCGTTGCTCATCGAGAATCCTCTCGAGCGGGGAGGAGGAAGAAGTCGGTGACAGGTGCGGCAGCCCTGGTACCGGACATCCGGCAGCGACGCTGCTGCAGACGTGACCGTGGTCCGGTTTTGTGACGCGACTGGAGTCGTGTGTCGGGAATGGTAGGCGACCGAGGCTGCGGGCGCTAGACCGTCATCGGCCCGAGTGGCCGGCGAAGAACCGGGTGAGCATGAAGTGGGCCTGGTCGAGGATGACTGCGTCGCCGTCCTCGTCGTCGGTGAAGGCGAACTGGACGAGGCGTTCCAGTGCGTGCAGGGCGACGCTGCAGTGCAGCTGGGTCAGCTCGCCGAACAGGGGAGCGTGGCGCTGGAACTGCCCCAGGATTCGGCCGGCCCAGTCCTCGATGCACGCCTCGTCGAGGATGCGGACGCGGTCGGTGAGGTTCTGGCGCACCCACAGCTCCCGGATCAACGGGGTGCGGTGCTCCTGCGTGTAGTAGTCGATCACCACGTCGACGATCTCGGTCCACCGCTTCCCGCGCCGGTCGTCCAGGGCCTGCTGGAAGCTCGCGGTCGCGTCCCGCATCTGCCGGTAACACAGTTCGTCCAGGACGCTCTCGGGTGTTTCGAAGAAGGCGTAGAAGGAGCCCCGGCTGACGCCGGACTTCTCCAGCAGCAGGGTCGGTGAACCGACCACCGCTTCGTAGCCGACGTTCTCGACCAGCTCCGCCGCCGTGGTCAGGACATGTTCCACCATCGCCCGGGAGCGTTCCTGCACCGGCTGCTTGCGCAGGCCACCGTCGAGCCGCTCGTGCCACGCGGCAGGGGCCGTCCGAGAAGTCGACCGTGACACCATCGCTCCTTAACTTGGACACCCGAGGTGGCTTGAGAGTGTACGCGTGAACTCGATGGAATCGACCGGTGGACACGACGCGAGTCGTGTATTAACCTCCCATGAATGCGACTGAGGTCGCGTCTCAAATCTCGATTCCAGTCAGTTCCCGCAGTCATAGCGCTACCAAGGTGATGGCATGGTCGGAACGCACACTTCGCAACACGTCCCCCCGAGCGCAGGGAGCCCCACGATCGCCGTGGTGGGCAGCGGCCCGTCCGGCTGCTACGTGGCCCAGTTCCTGTCCAAGACGTGGCCGGACTCGGAGATCACGGTCTTCGAGTCGCTGCCCGCGCCCTACGGGCTCATCCGCTACGGCGTGGCCGCCGACCACCAGGGCACCAAAGGGGTCGTGCGGCAGTTCGACCGGCTGTTCACCCGCGGCGGCATCCGGTTCGCGGGCAATGTGACGGTGGGCCGGGACATCGATTTCTCCCGGTTGGCGACCAGTTTCGACATTGTTGTGCTGGCGACCGGCCTGTCCGGCGACCGGGAACTCGACGTGCCGCGCGACCCGGGGGCACGGGTCGTCGGAGCGGGTGCGCTGCTGCGCGCGCTCAACGGGTTTCCCCATCACGGCTTGTCCCGCGACGGGACCGGGCGGTGCACGCCGCTGGGTTCGCGGGTGCTCGTCGTCGGCATGGGCAACGTCGCTCTCGACGTGCTCAGGCTGCTGTCCAAGGACACCGCGGCGTTCACCGGATCGGACATCGACGACGAAATGCTCACGCAGCTGCGCCCGGAGCGGCCGGCAACGCTCGACGTCATCGCCCGATCCGGGGCGTCCCAGGCGAAGTGCGACGCCGCGATGCTGCGCGAGCTCATCGCGTTGAACGGTGTGAACATAGTCGCTTCCGGGCTGGACGAGAAGGACAGCGGCCCGGTCGCCGACCTGCTGCGGAGTTCCGCCGCCCCGGCGCGGGACGAGCCGGGACGCACCCGCGTGACCTTCCACTTCGGACTGCAGCCCAGATCGGTGACCACCCGGGACGGCCGGACCGTGCTGACCGCGTGCCGCCGTGACGACGGCACGCCGGTCGAGTTCGCCGCCGACGCCGTCGTCACCGCCATCGGGTTCACCCAAGGCGCCGCGCACGACGACGGCTGCCCCGGTCCGGACTGGGCGGGCGACCACGTCTACCGCGCGGGGTGGCTCAGCCGCGGTGCGCAGGGGACGATCGCCGAGAACCGCAAGCACGCCCAGAGCCTCGTCCGGTCCATCGTGGACGACTTCGAGGCCGGGCGGATCACTGCGAGCAGGCCCGGGTTCGCCGGTGTCGCGGACCTGCTCGCTCACCGGGCGATCGGGTTCGGTGACTGGCAGCGCATCGAGGCGGCCGAACACCGTTCGGCGCGGCCGGACCGGTGCCGGCGCAAGATCACCGACCTCGACCAGATGCTGGCCATCGCCACCGGCGCCCGCTGACCCCAACCACAGGAAGGACCTTGCGTGAACAAGCTGACCGTCCTCTTCGGCACCGAATCCGGCAACGCCGAGCTGGTCGCCGAAGACGTCGCCGCCGCGCTCGAGGAGAAGGGAACCGCGACCCGGGTGGTGAACATGGAGGACTACCCGGTCGACGAGCTCGCCGGGGAGGACATGGTCATCCTCGTGGTGTCGACCTACGGTGAGGGCGACCTGCCCGCCACCGCCGCGCCCTTCCACGAGGCGCTCGTGGATAGCAAACCCGACCTGTCCGGTGTCCGGTTCGCCGCGTTCGGCCTCGGCGACAGCACCT
Source organism: Amycolatopsis ruanii (assembly GCF_003385175.1). Lineage (NCBI taxonomy): Bacteria > Bacillati > Actinomycetota > Actinomycetes > Pseudonocardiales > Pseudonocardiaceae > Amycolatopsis > Amycolatopsis ruanii. The sequence goes on along the minus strand of NZ_PQHY01000026.1, from coordinate 47,583 downwards.
ACGACACGTACAACCTCGGCGTCGCCACGCTGCGGTCCACCTTCACCGGCCTGGGTGCGACCCAGATCGGGGAGACCGGCTACCACGACGCGGACAGCGGGCTGAACCCATCCGACATCGCGGTCGCCTGGGCCGGCGTCGTCCTCGCCGTCGCCGCGCCGGCCTGACCGGAACGGCACCGCCGAACCCCCGACTCGTCCGAGAGAGGCAACCCGAAATGAGTGACAGCACGCCCGTCGTCAATCCGCCGTCGACCACGGACCTCGGCACCGGCGCCGTTCCGGACAAGCTCTCGGGCCGCATGGGGGTCGGCTCGCTGATGCTGACCGTCCTGGCCTTTTCGGCCCCCATCGCCGTGGTCGCCGGGTTCATTCCGTTCACCGTCACCTTCGGCGGGGAAGGCGCCACGTTCGCGTTCGTCGCGACCACGATCCTGCTGCTGCTGTTCGCGGTCGGCTATGTGACGATGACCAGGCGCATCCCGAAGCCGGGTTCGTTCTACGCGTTCGTCAGCGCCGGCCTGGGCAAGATCAGCGGACTTGGCGCGGCCTTCCTCGCGGTCGTGTCCTACCTGCTGATGCTCGGCGGGTGCTTCGTGTTCCTCGGCCTCACCGCCACGGAACTCATCGAGAGCATCGGCGGGCCCACGACGCCGTGGTGGCTGTGGGGCGCACTGGCCTGGGCCGTGGTCGGCGTCCTGTGTTACTTCCACATCGAGGTGTCGGCGAAGGTCCTCAGCGTCGCCATGGTCCTCGAAGTCACGATCGCCATGATCTTCAACGTGGCCGTTGTGCTGCACGGCGGTGGCCCGGACGGCTTCTCGGCCACCCCGTTCTCGCCGGCCGCGCTGTCGCACGGCGACGTCGGCGTGACGATGCTCTTCGCGGTCATGGTGTTCCTGGGCTTCGAAGCCACCGCGGTCTTCCGCGACGAGGTGCGCACCCCGGACCGGACGATTCCCCGCGCCACCTACGGTGCCGTGCTGTTCGTGGGTGTGCTCTACATCCTGTCGTGTTACCTGCTCACGACCGCCTACGGTTCGGGTGCGGTGGACGCGGCGACCAACGATCCCAAGTCGATGTTCCCCGCCGCCATCGGGCAGTTCGTGGCGCCGTTCTTCACGCAGCTGACGTTCCTGTTCATCATCACCTCCGAGCTCGCCGCGGCGATCTCGGTCCACAACGTCGTCGCCCGCTACCTGTTCAACCTCGGCCGTGACCGGGCGCTGCCCGCCTACGTCGCCAAGGTGCACCCCCGCCACCACTCACCGGCCCGCGCGTCCACGGTCACCGCCGTGATCGTCGCCGTGGTCCTGATTCCCCTCGGTTTGACCAACACGTCCGGGGTGGGGCTCGACGCCCAGCTGTTCGGGCTGGCCACCGTCGGCCTGCTGGCCCTGATGGCGGTGGTCAGCGTCTCGGTCATCGTGTGGTTCGCGCGGACGGGCAGGTCCACCGGGGAGAACTCGTTCAAGTGCTACATCGCACCGGGCATCGCGGCCCTGGCACTCGGCGCGACCGTGGTGCTCGCCGTCCTGCACTTCGACCTGGTGGTCGGTGGCGCGCCGGGACAGAACCTGGTGCTGCTCACCGTGCTCGCCGTCTCCGCGATCGCCGGCGTGGGGCTCGCGCTCTACTTCAAGTCGGCGCGGCCACGGACCTACGCCGGTCTCGGCCAGGCCGCGAGCTGATCCCACACCTACCGGAAAGGACAATGCCCATGTCAACCCATACGACCGCGGTCACCGTGCCGGGGCAGTGCCCGGAGGTCACCCGCTACCTGCCGTGGACCGACCCGCAGTTCCGGATCGACCCCTACCCCTACTACGCCCGCGCGCTGGCCGAGGCGCCGATCATGCGGGACGACCACGACGGCAGCTTCGTGCTCACCCGGTACGAGGACCTGATGCACTACGGCCGGCTGCCCTCGGTCCGCATCGCGCCGGAATGGGAGAAGGCCGGCGCCTGGCGCGTTCTGCTGGACATGGCCCTGGGGCACGACGAACCCGGCCACACCCGGCTGCGGCGCCTGACGAGCAAGTGGTTCACCCCCAAGCGGGTCCGCGAGTGGGCCGAGACGACCGCCGCCATCACCGACCGCCTCCTCGACGGCCTCGGCCAGGACGGGCTCGTCGACGGCTCCGACCTCGCGGTGGAGGTCACGCACCGCACGGTCTGCCACATCCTGAACATCCCCGCCGACGACCACGACGAGGTACGGCGCAAGATGCGGCAGGCGATGCCCATCCTCAGCGCCCGTCCCTCACAGCAGGACTTCGAACGGGCCGAGGAGGCCCTGGACGAGCTGCGCGGCCGGACCGCCGCGCTGATCGAGGCCAAGCGCAAGAACCCGGGGGAGGGCCTGCTGGGCTCCCTGGTGGCCGCGCAGGACCGGGGCGAGATGACCGCCGCGGAGCTGCTGGCGACGACCCTGTTCTTCTACGTCGTCGGCCACATGGACGCCACCTACCTCATCTGTTCGGGTCTGCACCTGTTCACGCGGCGGCCGGACCTCTTCGACGCGTTCCGGGAAAACCCGGACAAGCACGAGGCGTTCGTCGCCGAACTGGCCCGCTTCGACGCGCCCGAGCCGGTCGTGACCCGGGCGACGACCGAGGACCTCGTCATCCACGGCGTCCACGTGCCCGCCGGCCGCAGCCTGCGCCTGATGCTCGGCGCCGCCAACCACGACCCGGCGGTGTTCGACAACCCGGACGAGTTCGACTTCACCCGGCCGCCGGAGCAGACCCGGAACCTGACCTTCAGCTTCGGCAGCCACGGATGCCAGGGACGGCTGCTCGCCGAGGCCGAGATCCGCGTGGTGTTCGAGCGGATCGCGGCCCGGTTCTCACGCGTCGAGCTGACCGCCGAACCCGACATCCGCAACACCGACGCCTCGCGCCACTACTTCACGCTTCCCCTGCGCCTGCACAGCTGACCGTTTCACCCAACGAAAGGAACCAGCAGCGATGACACACACCTCCTCCGTGCCCACGGTGGTCCTCACCGACGCGCGCTCGGTCGAGCTGGAGGACTGGGGTCCCCTGCCCGAGGCGACCGGCGAGCCGATGCGGACCGCGGGCAAGAAGTTGTGGACCGGTGAGGGGGTGCTCGAAGTCGGCCTCTGGGAGTGCGCGCCCGGGCCGTCCCGCTGGGTCTTCGAGACCAACGAATCCATCACCATGCTCGAGGGCCGCATGACCGTCACCGAGGACGGCGGCGAGTCCTACGAGATCAAGGCCGGCGACAGCGCCGTCTTCCCGCTCGGCTGGACGGGCACGTGGGACATCCACGAAACCGTGTTCAAGGTCTACACCGCGTTCTGACCACAAGGGAGTGACAGATGCCGGGCACGTTACGCACTGTCCGCGGGGACATCGACCCCGCCGAGATGGGCGCCACCTTGCCGCACGAGCACGTCTTCGGTGCCGTGGACATGTACTGGGACCCGGGTGAGGACCCGCGCGCCTCGCGGGACCCCGACTCCAGCCCCACCCTGGAAAACCTGTGGCACTGGCGCGAGAACCCGTGCACCAACCGCGGGAACCTGCACATGGGCGACGAGAAGGACGCGATCGACGAGCTCTCGGTCCTGCCCGATCTCGGGGTCGGCACGCTGGTCAACCTGTCCCCGATCGGCATGGGACGCAACGCCGCCGGCCTGCGGTACGTCTCCGAGGTGACCGGCGTGCACATCGTGGCAGGGTCGACCTACTACGTCGCGGCGAGCTGGCCCGACGAGCGCAGGTCCATGACCGAGGATGCGATGGTCGCCGAGATCGTCGAGGACATCACGGTCGGCATGGAGGGCACCGACGTGCGGGCCGGCATCGTCGGTGAGGTCGGCCTGTCCTGGCCGATCGACCCGCTGGAGGAGCGGGCGCTGGCCGCGAGCGTGCGGGCGCCCCGGCAGACCGGCGCCGCACTGTCCATCCACAACCCGTACTACGTGCCCGGGGCCGACACGCTGCTCGAGATCGGCCGCCGCATCGCCGGTCTCGGGGCCGACATGAGCCGGGTGATCATGGGGCACTGCGACGGGTTCTCGCGGGATCCGCGGTTCCTCGACGTGGTCGGGGAGCTGGGCTGCTACGTCGAGCTCGACCTGTTCGGCTACCCCAGCGGGTACGAGCCGGAGGTGGATTTCGTCTACCCGTCCGACGAGCTGCGCGTGGAGACCATCCTCGGTCTCATCAAGGCCGGCCTCGCCGACCGGCTGCTGCTGTCGCACGACATCTGCTTCAAGACGAGCAGGCAGAAGTTCGGCGGGAACGGCTACGGCTACATCCACCGCGTGATCGTCCCGTGGCTCAAGCGCAAGGGCGCCGACGACGACGCGCTCGAGCAGATCCTGGTCCGCAATGCGCAGACGGTGCTGCCGCTGGCCGCGGTCTGACCCGCCGCGAGGCTCCGTCCCCCGGTCGGCGACCGGGGGACGGAGCCTCGCGGCAACGACAAACACCAGCGGCCGTTCGGAGCGGCGGACACCTCGACGGCAACCGCCGCCGAATCAACGACCCGCACGCACAACGCTCGGTTGGGACACCCCAGCCGAGCGTTGTGCGTTGTCTGGCGCCGCCGTTTTCCTGTGCCGAAGAATACTGGAGACGTGACCGCAGTCCAGGTTGGTAACGCGACTAGAGTCGTGTAACGTGGTCGTAACAGGCGGAACGGGGGAGTACCGATGAGACGGACCGGGTACGAGAGCAGATCCGATCCGCGTGCCCCGATCGCGGGCGGACTGCGCAAACTGCCGGTCCAGGAGCGGTCCAGGGCCATGGTCGAGCACGTGCTGGACACCGCGACGGAGCTGGTCGAAACCCTCGGCTACGAAGCGGTCGTGGGGTCACCGACGCTGCTGCTGGAGAAGGCGGGCGTCAGCCGGGGATCGTTCTACGCGTTCTTCGAGTCTCCGGAACGGGTGCTCGAAGAGCTGTGCCACCGTCAGATGCAGGTCTCGACCGAAGGGCTCGCGCGGGCGCTGAAGGACCGGCCGGGCCAGGCGTGGACCGAGATCATCGACGTCCTGATCGACTACTACACGCAGGAACACCGCATCCCGCTGGTCCGCGAACTGTGGGTGCGGCAGAACCTCACCGAACGCGTCCGCACCCTCGACGAGCTGTGCATCGAGGACTGGGCCGCCCGCGTGCTGGACCAGTTCCGCCAGCACGCGCCGGCCTTCGCGGGGCTGACCCAGGCCCACTGCAGCGTGGCCCTGCACGCGCTGGAACGGCTCGTGCAGTTCGCCTTCACCGGCGACGAGGACGGCGATCCCGCCGTCCTCGCCCAGGCCCACTTCATGCTCACCCGGTTCTTCGCGGGCCACGCCGGTGTCAGCCCGCCGTGCTGAAGAAGACGTTCTTCACCTCGGTGTAGGCGTCGAGCGCGTCCGGGCCCAGTTCGCGGCCGAGACCGGACTGCTTGAACCCGCCGAAGGGCGTGGTGATGCGCACCGACGTGTAGGAGTTGACCGCGAGGGCGCCTGCGTCGACGGCACGCGCCACCCGCAGGGACCGTGCCGCGTCGGACGTCCAGATCGACCCGGCCAGCCCGTACACCGTGTCGTTGGCGCGGGCCAGCGCCTCCTGCTCGCTGTCGAAGGCGAACACCGACACGACCGGGCCGAAGATCTCCTCCCGCGCCGCCGGGTGCCGGTCGTCGATCGGGTACAGCACCGTGGGCGGAACCCAGTAACCCGGGCCCCCTGGTGCGACACCGCGGAAGAGCACCGGCGCACCGTCCACATAGGCCCGCACCCGTGCCGCCTGGCCCGCCGAGACCAGCGGCCCCATTTGGGTGCTCTCATTCAGCGGATCGCCGACCACGATCCCGCCGACCACCTTCTCCAGCTTCTCCATGAACGTCTCCAGCGCGGGCCGCTCGACGAACACGCGGGACCGCGCGCAGCAGTCCTGCCCGGAGTTGCCGAAGACGGCGACGGGCAAGCCGCTCGCCGCGGCGTCGAGATCGGCGTCGGCGAACACCAGCGCGGCCGATTTGCCGCCCAGCTCCAGCGTGACGCGCTTGAGGGTGCCTGCGGCGCGCTGGGCGATGTCCTTGCCGACCTCGGTGGACCCGGTGAAGGCGATCTTGCCGATGCCCGGGTGCTCGACCGTCGCGCGGCCGATCGTCCGGCCCGGGCCGACCAGCACAGTCAGCAGACCCTCCGGAAGACCCGCCGCGGTCGCGAGCGAGGCGAGCTCGCGTGCGGTGAGCGGGGTCAGCTCCGCGGGTTTGAGCACGATCGCGTTGCCCGCGGCCAAGCCCGGCGCCACCTTCCAGGACGCGATGGTGAGCGGGTAGTTCCACGGGGTGATCAGGCCGACGACCCCGATCGGTTCCCGGAACGTCATGTCCACGCCGCCCTCGACTGGAATGGTGTGTCCCAGCAGGCGTTCCGGCGCCGCGGCGTAGTAGCGGAAGGTCGCGGCCGCGCCCGCGACCGCGCCCCGAGCCTCGGTGATCGGCATCCCGACGTTGCGGGATTCCAGTCGTGCCAGGTGTTCGGAGTTCGACTCGATCGCCGCCGCGACCGCGAGCAGAACCTGCCCGCGGTACTGCGGGGACTTCGCGGCCCACAGCTTCTGCGCCTTCGCGGCACGCGCGACGATGGCGTCCAGTTCGGCGACATCGGTGGTTTCGAGGGTGTCGAGCACGCGCTCGGTGGCGGGCTCGATCACGTCGATGGTGGTCACGCTGGCTGGTCCTCCCTGGCCGGTCGCGCCGCGACCGCGACGAAGGCGGTGAGCGCGTGCTGAAGGTGGTCGACCTCCGGGTGCCATTGGACACCCAGGGCGTACTGGCAGGACGGGAACTCGATGGCCTCGGGCAGCCGGTCCGGAATGGACCACGCCGTCACCACCGCGCCCTCGCCCAGCGCGTCCACCCCTTGGTGGTGGTGGGAGTTCACGACCTGGACGCCGCTGCCCGACAGCGACTCGGCGAGCGAGCAGGGCACCACGTCGACCTCGTGGAAGGTCGCGCTGTCCAGCCGTCCGGGGCTGCGCCGGTGCTCGGCGAACCCGGCGTCGGTCAGGTGCTGGTGCAGCGTGCCGCCCGCAGCCACATTGAGAATCTGCATGCCGCGGCAGATCCCCAGCACCGGGAGATCCCGGGCGAGCGCGGCACGGGCCAGGGACAGCTCGAACGCGTCGCGTTCCGGCGCGGTCGCCTCAGTGCGCTCGGTCCTGGCCGCGCCGTAGGTGTCCGGCTCCAGGTCGACACCGCCGATCAGCAGCAGGCCGTCGACGCGGTCGAGCACCAGCTCGGGCCGCGCGGTGGCGCGGGGATCGGGCACGAGGCCGATCGGCAGCCCGCCGGCGGTACGCACCTTCTCCAAGTAGGTGGCGGGGAGGATCGCGGCCTGCTGGTCCCAGAACCCCCAGCGGGCGGGTTCGAACGCGGCACAGACTCCGATGACGGGTGTGGTCATGGCGGCTCAGGCGATCTCGTCGGCGAACTTGTGTTCCGCCTCGGTGAGGCAGCGGTCGACGATCTCGATCGCTCGCTCGGCCTCCGCACGGGTCAGGACGAACGGCGGGGCCAGGTGGAGCACGTCCCACACCCGAGTCACCAGGCCCTCTTCCTGCGTGCGCAGCGCCAGGAACTTGATGAACGGGTGCGAGGTGCCCCACGCCTGCTTGGTGCCCTTGTCCTTGACGAAGTCGATCGCGCACAGCAGGCCCTGCCCGCCGCGGACGTCGCCGACGGTCGGGTGCTCGCGCAGCTGCTGGGCCAGCTCGAACAGGTAGGTGCCCATCTCCGCCGAGCGCTCGACGAGGCGTTCCCGTTCGAGGATCTCGATGTTCTTGAGCGCGGCCGCCGCCGCGACCGCGTGACCGCCGAAGGTGATCAGGTGGTTGAGCGCGCGGCCGTGGGGCCGGAAGTCGTCGAACAACGAGGAGCGCGCCGCGACGGCGGCGATCGGCGCGTAGCCGCTGGACAGTCCCTTGGCCATGGTCATGAGGTCGGGGACGACGCCGTAGTGCTCGGCGGCGAACCAGGTGCCCGTGCGGCCCCAGCCGGTGATGACCTCGTCCATGATGAGCAGCACGCCGTAGCGGTCGCAGATCTCGCGCAGCATCTGCCAGTAGACGGGACCGGGCAGGTGGGTGCCGTTGGCGACCGAGATCGGCTCGCCGATGACGGCGGCCACGTGCTCGGGGCCCTGCGTGAGGATCTCCTGTTCGACGAACCGCGCGCACATGATGTCGCCGGCTTCGCCCTCCAGCCCGAAGTCGTTGCGGTAGTGGTTGGGCGAGGGGACCTTGCTCACGCCCGCCATGAACGGGCCGAAGTAGCCCTCGTTGGCGCTGCCGGTCAGGCTGGCCGCGCCGAACGTGGTGCCGTGATAGGACCCGCGGCGCGCGATGATCTTGTACCGCTTGCCGAAGCCCCGCATCGCCTGGACCTGCTTGGCGATCTTCATCGCGCTCTCGACGGCCTCGGAGCCGCCGGAGCAGAAGAACACGCGGTCCAGATCGCCCGGTGTCAGCGAACTGATCTTCTCGGCCAGGGCGATCGCGGCCGGGTTGGCCGCGTTGGAGGCGGCGGTGTAGGCGATCTTCCTGGCCTGTGCGGCCATCGCGTCGGCGATCTCGGTGCGTCCGTGGCCGGCCGCGACGACGAACAGGCCGGAAAGCCCGTCCAGGTAGGAGTTGCCGCGCACGTCGGTCAGGGTCGCGCCGTGTCCTTCGACGAACACGCGGAGGCCGCCGCGCGTGAGTTCGTCCCACTCGAGGTCGTTGCTGTGCAGCCACAGGTGCTCCAGCGCGGCGGTCTCCAGCGGGTCGCGGTCGTACGCTGCGGTCATGGGCTCACTCCTCGTGTTCGGCTAATTGGAGCGTTTGATACTCCTTTTGTAGCCGGGTGCCACAACTGAAGTCAAGCAGTTCTTGCGGCCGCTGGTCGCGCTCTGCTAGAAAAAGGTGCTTGACGAAGTCCATTAGGGAAGTCGAGGGAGAACCTTGTCTGCGACAGCCACCACCCCCGTGGGCGATCGACCCGCCGACGTGCGCTCGCTCCTGCTGCTCTTCCCCGACCTTCACGGTGGCCTGCGCGGCAAGATGGTCGAGCCGCGGGTCGTGGACGAGCAGGCGCGCACCGCGGGGCTGCCGACCACCGACCTGCTGCTCGCCGTGGACCCCCGGGACGAGCCGATCACGACGCTGCCGACGATGGGGCTCAACGGCGGAGCGAAGGATCTGCTGTTGCGACCCGACCCGGCCACCCTGCGGCCGGTGCCGTGGTTCCCGGATGCCGCGCTGCTGCTGGGCGATCTCCATGAAACCGGCGGCCTGCCCTGCGAGGTCAGCCCGCGCCAGGTGCTGCGGCGCGCGCTGGACGCCCTGGCCGGCCAGGGCATCGCCGTGCGGGCGGCGTTCGAGTTCGAGTTCCGGTTGTTCCGGGAAGGCGGGTGGGAACCTGCCAGTTCCGGGCTCAGCTACAGTCCGCTGACGCTGTCCGAGGTCGCCGAGTTCGTCGGCACACTCCGCAGCTACGCCGACGCGCTCCGGCTGGGCCTGTCGGTGGTGCACGCTGAAGGAGCACCCGGCCTCATCGAGGTCAACGTCGACCCGCAGGACGGCCTGGCCGCCGCCGACACCGCGGCGCTGCTCCGGCTAGCCGCGGCTGAGGCCGCGCGGCGGCACGGGCTGCGGGCGAGCTTCCTGGCCAAACCGTTCGCCCAGCAGGAAGGGTCGAGCGCGCACGTCCACTTCTCGCTGTGGGACGACACCGGTGCCAACGTGCTGCGCTCGGCCGCGGCGGACCCGGACGACGAAACCTACCGCCGGGTCGCCTGGGGAGTCCTGGCGAACCTGCCCGCCCTGAGCCTGATCTACAACCCCACCATCAACTCCTACAAACGCCTCGTGCCCGGCTATTTCGCGCCGGTGCGCGCCTCCTGCGGCACCGACGACCGGTCGTTCGCGGTGCGTGCCCTGCTCCGCGGTTCCAGCTCGAGCCGGTTCGAGCTGCGCCGGCCTGGCGCGGACTGCAACCCCTACCTGACACTGGCGGCCATCGCCGCCTCCATCCACTTCGGACTGACCGAGCGGTCCATTCCGGACCGCCGTGCACTGGACCGGTACGACGAGCCGTTGCCGGCCAGCCTGGAAAGCGCCATCGTCGAGTTCCGCCGTCGTGACGCCGGGGTGGACAAGGTGCTCGGCGCCGGGTTCTGCGACCACTACCTGCGCACCCGCGAGTGGGAGCTGCACGCGTGGCAGAACACGGTCACCGAGTGGGAGCGGGAACGGTATTCCTGAGGCGCGGGCCTGGAAACGGGCGCTTGCTAACATGACCGGGTGAGCGGTGTCCCTGGGCGAGAGAGTGGGACTGGTGCCTGAACCGGTGGGGTTGAACGTCAGCCGGTTGTCCGGTCGCGCGGTCGCCTTGCCGCCCCCGGAGGTCGACGTCAACCGGTACGTGGCCGATCTCGTGCGCCGGGAGATCCGGCTCGGGCTGCTGCCCCCGGGGTCGGCGCTGCCCTCGGAGCGCGAGTTCGCCGAGATGCTCGGTGTCGGCCGCACACCGGTGCAGCTGGCCTTTCGTCAGCTGCGCTCCGAGGGGCTGATCGAACAGCGTCGTGGCCGCAACGGCGGCGCGTTCGTCCGCGGCGCGAGCGAGGACGAGTCGCGCTTCCAGGACGTGATCGCCGAGGCGGTCCGCAACCGCGACGAGATCCGGCTGGCAATGGAGTACCGGTGCCTGGTGGAGCCGGTCGTGGCAAGGCTGGCGAGCGAGCGGCGCACGGCTGTGGAGCTCGCGACGCTCCAGGCCGCACACGACGAGCTGCAGAGCGCGCCGGACGACGCGTCGTTCATGCGCAGCGACGCGGTGTTCCACCTCGCCTTGGCCCACATCAGCGGTAACCCGTTCCTCGTACGCGGCATCGAGGAGTCACGCCAGTGCTGCCACCCCGCGCTGGCACTGCTGCCGGAGAGCGGCGCCTTCCACGACGCCACCATCGCCGAGCACCACGAGATCCTGGCGGCCGTGGCGGCGCGCGAACCCGCCGACGCCGAACGCGCCATGCGCGCCCACGTCGAACGCAGCATGTGGAGCGTGCAGAAGCTGCTGTCCACGCTCAAGGAACGCCGCCCGGACGCTCCTCGCTGACACCCGACCATCAGGCGAGATCGGCCGAGAACCGCTGCCGCACGCCGGCCAGCCCTGGCCGAGCGGGCTACCGCGGTCGATCCAGTGGCTCAGCGCGGGCGGACGGATCGTGAGATCGCGGCGGACCAGGTTGGTGCACCGCACCAGCGCCGTGCGGGACAGCTGTCCAGGCATCCGATCCCGGTACGTGGTACGCCGCCGCCGCGCCCGCCGAATCACGCAAGGCAGCCGTGCGCACCTTGCCTGTCGCGGTGCACGGTAACTCGGCGACCGGCACGATTCGCGTTGGATCTCGTAGGTCGCCATGTGTTTGCGGCAACGGCGGGCAGGGGTTCGCCGATCAGCTGGGTGCGGGCCGGCCAGGACAGCACGGCCAGGGGGTCGCGAGGCAGGCCGGCGCCGTTCCCTTCGACACCATCGTCGTCACGGCACTCCCGCATGGTGGCCTCGCGCGGCTCGGAATTCGCGACCGCCAGGGGCGACCACGACCTCGTTGACCTGTTCCTGCTCACAGGACTTCGCCGGGCACTCCGGCGCCTGACCGCGAGGCACCATAATCCCCGGACAGTCGGCGCGGAGCGCAGCCCGGCGATTCAGACCAGGAGCCCGACGTGGGCACTGTCCGCCGTTACCCGCCGGGACTCACCACAGCATCGAAACGTTGTCCGCAACAGCTTCGCCTTGTGCTCGGCCGGCGTGTGCGGCGGCGGGGCGGCGTTGGGGATCGTAGGGGTTGGGGCCGATGGCCTGGACGCTGTGTTCGTCGGGTGTGATGAGGTGGACGTCGGCATTTTCGGCGAGCGCTTCGGCATCCGCGGCTGCGCCGGGAATTTGTCCGTAGCCGGCGGGCATCGGCGCCAGGATGACGATCGTGTCGTGCCCGGCGGCCTGGCGCGCGTTGGTGGTGGAGACCATGCCGCCGTCCACCCAGGAACGGCCTTGGAAGCGTTCGAGCGGCCACACCCCGGGAACCGCGCCGCTGGCGGCGACGGCGTCGGCCAGGTCCACGCCCGAGTGCCGGTCGAACAGGTGCAGCTCGCCGGTGTCGGCGTCGATGGCGGTGACCTTCAGGACGGCGGGCCAGTCGGTGGTGACCAGCCGCGACGTCACGACCCGGCGGCGGACGGCCGGGGGTACGGGCTCGGGGTCGGCCTGGGAGATCCGCCCCATCGCCGCGCCGACCTTGCGCGGATCGTCGCCGCCCTCCTCGAGTGCCGCCCACCAGGCTTGCATCGTGGCCTCGGACGCCTTGACGTCCACCTCGTTGGCGTCCGGGACGAGCTGGGCGGCGAAGAGCCGCTCCAGGTCGTAGCCGCTGGCGACCGCGGTGCCCACGAACGACCCCGCCGAGGTGCCGATCACCGAAGTGGCCTTGCTCCAGTCGACACCCCCGGCGGCCAGCCCCGCCAGCACGCCGACCTCCCACGCGATGCCGGTCACCCCACCCCCGCCCAGCACGAGAGCACGCGAAGGACGTTGAGTCGAATCTGTCATGGGGAAGACTCCTCACTGTCTCGATCTGATCAGAATGGAACCAGCGGATCCCGGTCACCGCTGGCTGAAACCGTCACGCCGCGTTCCACTGAGCAGCGCGCCGCGCCGCGTCGGGGAACAGGACGCCGGCACGGTCGCGGATCGCGGCGCGGGCGGCCTCGGACAGGGCGTGGTTGTCCCGGAGCGCGCAGAGGTTGCGGGTCAGCGATGCGCGCCCGGTGCAGGGAACGCCCCAGTCCGAGCCGTAGACGATGTGGTCCTCGCCGACCGTCTCGACGGCGGCGGCCAGTTGCTGGGTGCTGGCGGAGGCCGCGGTGTCCACCCAGAGCCGGCGCAGTATCGCGGCGATGGCCTCGCGGCTGAGCCCGAGGGGATTGGGCACCCACGATTCCGCGCCGAGCAGACTCAGCCGGCCGGCGAGGACGGGGAAGGTGCCGCCGGCGTGCGCGAACACGAAGGTGATGTCCGGGAATCGCTGGAACACGCCGGTGTAGACCATGGCCACGACCGTCCTGCCGGTGTCGAAGGCCACCTCGAACAGCGGCCTCGGCATCGCCGCGACCGCGGGGACGTAGGCGTTGGGATGCACGAACACGACCGCGTGGCGCCGGTTGAGTTCCGCCCACAACGGGTCGAGGACGGGGTCCTGGAGGGACATCCCGTTGTACTCGGCGTGCACGGCCCACCCGTCGACGTCACCGACCCGGTGGATCTCGGCGATGGCCGCGTCCGGATCGTCGGTGGGCAGCGCGGCCAGCAACCCGAACCGCGACGGGTGCGCGGCCACGATCTCGGCGCCGTAGTCGTTGGAGGCACGCAGCTGGCCGAGGTCGGCGGGAATGTTGCTGAGCAACTGCATCGCGGTGCGGGTCTCGTCCATGACGGCCAGCGTTTCGGTCAGGCTCCACTCGTACGGCGCCTCGGCCAGGAAGTGCTCCCGGCGGGTCATTTCCCACCGGGCCCGCCGAACTTCGGCACTGGCCGGGGGCGAGAAATGGGCGTGCACGTCGATAATCGGAACGTCGGGGTCGATCATGGGTTCACCACCTGCTGGTAGCCGGTCGGGACAGGGCGCGGAGGGCACGCGAGCTCCAGGTCGCTGGCCAGAGCGAGGAGATCTCCGTCGTGGTGGGGGAGGCCGAGCAGTTCGAGACCGACGGGCAGCCCGCGGCCGGTCTGCCCGACGGGCAGCGTCAGCGCGGGAAACGCGCACTGCGCGGCGATCAAGGTGTTGGTCGGGAAGGTTCCCGGTGCCCGGTCCCGGCCGTGGGCGGGGCCGTCCTCGAAGGTGCCGGCCTCGACGTCGGCCCAGAGCGGAGCCGTGATCCGCACCGTGGGATACGCCAGGGCGGCCAAGCCGTGCTCGGCGAACAGGCCCGCCACGGTGTTGCGCAGGTGAGTCCGGCGTTCCAGCGCGCGTGCGTACGCCGGGGCGGAACAGGGGTCCCGGGGGCCGGCGGCGAGCGGCGGCAACAGCGCGAGGTGCGGGAAGAACTCGCCCCGGGCGACGACCTCGGCGATGTCCTGCGTGTGGGCACCGGCGTCGGCCAGGTACTGGTTGACGTCCCGGCGTGACTGCAGGAAATACATCAAGGTGTCGCGGAGCATCGTGGTGAGGTTCGGCAGCTCGACTTCGATGAGGACCGCGCCGCGGGAGCGCAGTGCGCCGAGTGCCTCGTCGACCACGCCCGCCACCTCGGGATCGTCCTCGGGGCCGCTCGCGCACAGCGCACGGACGACGCCGATGCGGGCCCCCCGCGACGCTCCGGCGGCGATGCGCTCGCTGAAGGTCCCCGTCCGGCGGGTCACCGAGGGCAGCGCGGTGTACGGATCCCGGTGATCCCAGCCGGCGAGTACGTCCAGCAACGCCGCGACGTCGGCGACGCAGCGGGCCATGGGGCCGGGAGAGTCCTGGTCACCGACGAGCGCGGCGGTACCGGCGCGGCTGACGAGCCCGACGCTGGGGCGCAGGCCCACCAGCCCGCACAACGCGGCCGGGACCCGGATCGAGCCGCCGGTGTCGGTGCCGATTCCGGCCACCGCGAATTCGGCCGCGACCGCGGCGGCGCTGCCGCTGCTGGAACCACCCGGGTCCCGTGCGGTGTCGTAGGGATTGCGCGTGATGCCGGAGCGCGAGGAATGCCCGTGCCAGGACACCGCGAAGTCCGGCATGGTGGTCTTGCCGAGCACCACCGCTCCGGCCTCTTTGAGCCGAGTGACCAGGACGGCGTCGCTGGTGGCGATGTGCTCCGCGAAGGCCACCGAACCGAAGGCGGTCGGGAGGCCCGCGAGGTCGATGTTGTCCTTGATCACGACCGGGATCCCGTGCAGCGGACCGTGGAGTTCCCCGGTCCGCTCGAGGTGGTCGTCGAGCCGTGCCGCGTCTTCGGCCGCGCGCGGGTTGATCGTGACGATGCTGTTGACCGTCGTGTCGAACGTCTCGATCCGGCCGAGGTGGCGTGCGATGACCTCGCCCGCCGTGACGTCTCCAGCGTGGTAGGACGACCGCAGTGCGGTGATCGTGTCGGTGCGGACCAGCATCGTCATCCTCCGGATGTCAGTTTCTGACATTGACGACGCTACCACGGGAATGTCAGTATCTGCCATCCTGGGGGTGTCAGTATCTGTCGTCTTGCCCACGTAGGAGGGCACAATGGTCAATCGGCGGGAACGGTCCCGGGAGCGGCTCCAGCAGGCCGCGTTGGAGCTGTTCGCACGCGACGGCTATGCCGAGACCACGGCCGTCGCGATCGCCGAACGCGCGGGGGTGACCGAGCGGACGTTCTATCGCCACTTCGGCGACAAGCGAGAGGTGCTTTTCGGTGACGGCGATCGGCTGGTGCGCCTGCTGGTCGATGCGCTGCCGAATCCGCCCGAGCCGCTCGGCCAGGCGCTGCGGGACGCGTTGTCCGCCCTCGCCGCCGATATGACCCCGCGGCGGGAGCGGCTCGCCCAGCGGGCGGCGTTGATCAGGGCGCACCGTGAACTCGCCGAGCGTGAGCTGCTCAAGGGGCAGTCCTGGGCCGAGGCCCTCGCGCGCGTGCTGATCGACCGGGGAGTCGGCGAACTCACCGCGATCGCGCAGGTCGAGGTCGCGCTCGCGCTGTTCCGCACCGCGTTCGCCCGGTGGGTGACCGGCGAAGACGATCTGGAGAGCCTGATCGACCAGGCCTACGCCGCGACCGGCCTGCCGCTGACAGGACGACCGGCGCCGGCGTAGGCCGGCACGTGGCTACCCCTTCGCGTGCGCCGCCGGGGTCAGCGGCAGCGGCTCGGCCCCCGGGACGATCCGGGCGCTGATCTCGCCGAGGTGATCGGCGCGGAGCACCACTTCGTCGCCGGGGCGCAGGTAGGGGAAGCGGTCCGGTCCGTGCACGCGGGCGAGTTCGAAGATGCAGCCGGTGCCGACCGTCCCGCTGCCGATGACGTCACCGGGGACGAGCCGTGTGCCCCGTGACCCGTAGGCCACCATCTGCTCGAACGACCAGTGAATGCCGGCCCAGGACCCCGAGCTGTACGGCTTGCCGTTGACCTCGGCGGTCATGGTGATCGCGTAGCCGTCTCCGGTGCGCAGGTGGGCGATCTCGTCGGGTGTCACGAGTACTGGTCCGAGGGAGGTGGCGAAGTCCTTGCCCTTCGCCGGGCCGAGGGACTGCCGCATTTCCCGCAGTTGCAGGTCACGGGCACTCCAGTCGCACAGCAACGTGTAGCCGGCGATGTGTTTCCCGGCGTCCTCGACGGAGATGTCACTGCCGGCGAGTCCGATGACGGCGGCGACTTCGAGCTCGTAGTCGAGCTCGTCCGAACCGGGTGCGACGGCGATGTCCGCCACCGGGCCGGTCGTAGCCGCGGGATTCGTGAAATAGAAGACCGGATTGTCGTACCAGCCCTCGTCCACCCGGTCGCCGACCGCCAGCGCCGAGGTCGCGACATGGTCCTCGAACGACATGAAGTCCCGGACGGACGGCGGAACGGGAATGGGGGCGAGCAGTTCGGTCGTCGCGAGGTCCAGCACCTCCGCCGGGCTGTCGATCGCGCGCTCAGCGGCGGCGTGCGTGGCCTCCTGACCCTGAGCGATGAGGTCGCGCAGCGTTGGGGGTTCGGCCAGCCCGTGAATGCGCTGGCCGACCACCGCGCCAATGCGTTCCTTCTTGTCGGTT
Source organism: Amycolatopsis ruanii (assembly GCF_003385175.1). Taxonomy (NCBI): domain Bacteria; kingdom Bacillati; phylum Actinomycetota; class Actinomycetes; order Pseudonocardiales; family Pseudonocardiaceae; genus Amycolatopsis; species Amycolatopsis ruanii. The sequence goes on along the minus strand of NZ_PQHY01000026.1, from coordinate 30,806 downwards.
GGTGAAACGTAGCTGACCCACCGCATAACCGTTCTCCTTGTTCGAAATTTGTATCGTCACGCCCAGCAGGTGAGCGGCCGGCCGCCGTTGAAGGCGACCATGTCGGCCAGAATCCGGCCGTCGTCGAGGCGGCAGCCTCGCGGCCGTCCTTCGATTTCGGCGTAGGCCCGGTAGAGATTTCCCACCAGGCGTTCGGAATCCAGCAGTCGTTCGAATTCGCCGAGTTCCGCCTGGCGGGCGGCCTCCAGTGGTGCCAGGCCGCGCGCGAAGCAGTCGGCGGCGAGGTCCTGCACGAAGAGCAGGTAGGACTCCACGAAGTCGATCAGGCTCGCGTCCGCCACCGGGCCGTGCCCGGGCACGATGGTCACGGCCTCGTACCGTCGCAGGGCGCGCAGCGCCGCCAGGGATCCCTCGATGGAACCGTGGACCACGAACGGTGTTCCGCCGTTGAACAACAGATCTCCGGCGAAGAGGACGGACCGCTCCGGCAGCCAGACCACCACATCGTTGGTCGTGTGCGCGGCGGTGCCCACGTGTTCGAGGTGGCAGGCCAGCTCGCCGATGTGGACGGTCAGCGATTCCTCGAAGGTCACGGTGGGCAGGCAGGCGTGGATATCGCCCCAGTCCACGGTGTCGGAGAACGAACCAGGAGCGGGGAGTGCGAAATGCCGCAGCTCTTCCCGGCACAGCCTGTGCGCGATGTGCACGGCGTTGTCGAACAGGTAATTCCCGTGGGTGTGATCGCCGTGATGATGCGTGTTGACCAGAACCGAGGCGGTATGGCCGGTGCTTTCCCGAATCGTCCTGATCAGGTTTCTGGTGCGGTCCTCCGTCGAGGCCGAATCGACGACCAGGCAGTCGCCGGAATTCGGGTCGACGATCACGCCGCAATTGTTGACGAACCAGCCGCCGTCCGGCTGGATGTAGGCGAAGACATTCTCCGCCAGTTCCCGCAGCCGTGCCTCGGTTATCTGGCTGATCTGTTGCCGCGAGCGCAAGCTAGGCCCCTTCTGGTTGCCGGACCGCGCGCCGCACGGCGGCGACGATCGACTGATATCCGGTACAGCGACAGAGATTTCCGGCGAGCGCGGACCGGATCTCCTCCTCTGACGGGTCTTCCTTCTGCTCGGCGAGTTTCAGCGTGACGAGCAGGTGGCCCGGCAGGCAGAATCCGCACTGGAACCCGTCTTCCGCCCAGAACGCCTCCTGGACCGGATGCAGATTCCCGGGCTCGCCGAGTCCTTCGACCGTGGTGATCTCCGCGCCGTCGGCGGCGGCCGCTAATTGCAGACAGGACTTGACGAGTGCGCCGTCGACGAGCACGGTGCATGCTCCGCAGTCCCCGTTCAGGCACCCCACATGCGTTCCGGGCAAGGCCAGCTGTTCTCGGACGAAGTGGACCAGCAGCGTCCGGTCGGCGCACCAGGCGCTGCGCTGGACCCCGTTCACCGTCACCGTGATCTCACGGCCGGGAACGTCCTCGGCGTTCGGCTTCGACATTCACATTCCTCCAAGCTGTGCCACGGCCCGGGCAGCGATCTCGCCGCTGATCAGGTGCCGGTATTCGGCGGGCGCCAGTGCGTCGGACCAGAGCGGCCGGACGGTGGCGGCGACGAGCTCTCTGATGGCGGATTCCGTTGTGACGACGGAGGAGAGGTCGATCCGGACCGGCGCCGGCTCCACTCCGCCGAGAACGACATGACAGCGCCCGCCGCTCACGGTCGCCGCCGCGGTGACGATTGGCCAGCTGCTTTCACTGAGCTTGAATTTGCAGTAGCCGGACTTTTCGACGGGGCGCACGAGGATGTGGGTCAGGATTTCTCCCGGGCGGATGGTGGTCTGGAAACCGCCACGCAGGAACTCCTCGGCACGCACCTCGCGTTCGCCGTGGACGCTACGGAGGATCAGGCGTGCCTGAAGGGCGGCGAGTGCCGTCGGCACGTCCGAGGCGGGGTTGGCGTGGCAGAGCGACCCGCCGAGCGTGCCCTGGTTGCGGATCTGGTCGCCACCGGTGATCCCCCGCGCGACCGTGCACAACAGTGGGATGAGCTGATCGATGCCCGGCGTGGCAAGGAGTTCGGTGTAGGTCACCATCGAGCCGATACTGAGTTCGTCCCCGGTCAGCCGTACCCCGGTCAACCCGGCGCGGTGCAGATGGACGACGTCGTCCGCCCGCACTTCGCCGCGACCGAGCCGCGGCACGGCGATCGTGCCACCGCCGATGACGGTGGCGGAGGAACTGTCGGCCAGGATGCGGCACGCGATGTCCACATCGGGCGGCGCGTGGTACCGAAGCCGATCGCGGATCATCGGGTCGCCTCCCGGATGGCACGCAACACGTTCGGCCCGCTGAGCGGCATCTCGCTGACGCGGGCGCCCAGGGGCGCGATCGCGTCGTTCACGGCATTGCACACGGCGGCGACCGCGCCCGCGACACCTCCCTCGCCAGCGCCTTTCGTGCCCAGTAGCGTGAACGGCGACGGCGTGGTGTGATGGCCAAGGCGAATCGGGGGAAGGTCGACACTGCGCGGCACGAGATAGTTCTTGAACGACGTGGCCACCGGATGGCCCCGGTCGTCGTAGCGGGCTTCTTCCCACAGCGCGCCGCCGATGCCCATCGCGATCGCGCCGAGCAACTGCCCGCGCACGAGGACCGGGTTCACGATGACGCCGCAGTCATCGACCGCCGCGTACGAGGCGAGCGTGACCTGCCCGGTGTACTCGTCCACCTCGACCGCGCAGACGTGGGCCGAGTTCGAGAACGTGGGATAGGACGAGGTGCGGCCGGCGGAATCCGGCTGGTGCAGCAGATTCTGCTCGGGGGCGTAGCTGCGGGTCGCTTCGAGATGCTGGTACGGCACTCCGGGGTGCGCGATCGAAGTCGTGTAGACGAAGCGGGCCAGATCGCTGATCGGCATCTTCGCGCCGCTGTCGCTGACCGCGGTGTCCTGGTCCAGGGAAATGCTTGCCGGATCGCATTCCAGGGCCACCGCCGCGGCGGCGACCAGTTTCTCGCGGATCTCGCGGGCGGCGAGCACCGCCGCGCCGCCACCGAGGTTCAGTGGGCGGCTGCTCCCGTTCCCGAATCCGTACGGCGTGGTGTCGGTGTCGCCCTGCACGACGCGGACCCGGTCGAAGGACACGCCGAGTTCCGCGGCCACAAGCTGCGCGATGGCCGTCTCGTTCCCGGTTCCCGGGCTCGTGACGCCGGTCAGCACCGTCACGGATCCGCTGGGATCCATCCGCACGGTCGAGGTGTCGAACCCGCGGGCGAGTCCGCCGGGAAAGTCACCGCCTTCCGGGGTCAGTTCGAAGGCTATCCCGACGCCGGCGAGCCGGCCCGCGGCGCGCGCCTGCCGGCGTCCTTCGACGAGCTCCGGGTAGTCGCTGAGGGTGAGCGCCTTGTCGAGGACCGTTTCGTAGTCCCCGGAATCCAGCCGTTTCGACGCCGTCCAGTAAGGAAAAGCGGTACTGGGGATGAAGTTCCGCCTGCGGACCTCGGCCGGATCGAGCGACAGTTCGGCGGCCACCAGGTCGACCGCTCGTTCGAGCGCCAGGCACGCCGACTCCTTCCCGTAGCCGCGGGCGCCGTTCCACGGGGCCTTGTTCGTGACGACGACGAGGCTCTCGACCTCGTAGGCCGGCACCCGGTACGGGCCGGGGAACGTCATCGCGGCCACGAACGCCATTCCCCACCCCGCGCTGGTTCCGAGCGCCCCGACGTCGCAGACGATGGAGTCACGAAGGCCCAGAATCACGCCGTCGCCGTCAAAGGCGATGCTCAGGTCGTGTTCCATCTCGCGGGCGCCGACCAGCATCGCGTCCTCGCGTCTTTCCAGCCATTTCACGGGTGCCCGCACCAACCTGCTCAGCAGGCAGACGACGCCCTCTTCCGGAAAGCCGTGGAACTTGTGGCCGAACGCGCCGCCGAGGCGCGGCGCGATGACCCGGACCGCGGTTTCGGGCAGGTCGAACATGGCCGCCAGGGCGGAGCGCAACGGATGGGGCATCTGCGTGGCGGCGCGGATGACGAGGCGTCCGTCCGGATTCCACTGTGCGATGTAGCCGCGTGGTTCCAGCGGGGATGTGCCATAGCGCTGGATCTTCACCCGGTCCCGCAGGACGTGGGGAGCGGACTCGAATGCTCCTGCCACGTCACCCTCGGTGAACGCGACCCGGACGACGAGATTGTCCTCCCACTGCGAGAACACGCGGGCGGAACCGGGTGTGAGTGCCTGCCGCGCGTGGAGCGCGGCCGGAAGCACGTCGTAGTCCACTTCGATCAGCTCGGCCGCCGCTTCGGCGTCGCCAGGGTCGGTGGCGACCACGGCCGCCACCGGCTGGCCGACGTAGTGCACCTCCTCCGACGCCAGGCATTCGAATTCGGCGCTCTTGCCGCCGATGTTGGCAGGGCTGACGAAATGGGGGATCGGGCCGATGAGCTCGGCTGCTTCCTTTCCGGTCAGCACGCGCAGAACACCCGGACAGGCCTCCGCGGCCGCCGTCCGGAAGCCACGGACCCGCGCGTGCGGGTGGGGGCTGCGGGCGAACGCGGCGTAGGTCAAGCCCGGGACGCGGACGTCATCGAGGTAGTCCCCCCGGCCCGACAGGATGAGGTCGCCGTCCCTGCGTCGTGGCGGGTCCGGCACGGCGGAGGTTCTCCGAGGTCGCATCAGGTCCACTGGAACCGCCCTCTCGTCGTTGAGGTCTCGGCACGCACCGAGCGGTGAGTGAGTGCTCACCTCATTGGTGGTTTATGATGCATGCGTGCGACGGTCGTGTCAACGGCGGGCCGGTCGGCAGACGAGAGAGGGAGACTCGATGTCCCTGCGGGAGCAGATCCTCGAAGCGACGAGCATGTTGATCAGGCAGGAGGGGGTCGCGACGCTGCGCACGCGGCGCATCGCCGAGGTGGCCGGCTGCAGCGAGGGGCTGATCTTCAAGCACTTCGGGTCGAAGGGCGGGCTGCTGGCGGCGGTCCTGTCGGCCGGACTGCCCGAGGCCAACACCGTCTACGACGCGCTCGATCGGGCGAAGCGCGCCGACCTGCGCTCCGGACTGGTCGATGTGGTACAGGCGCTCTACTCGTTCTACCGCACGAGTACCCCGATCGTCGGGTCCGTGATGGGCGACCGTGAGCTGTTCACCTACTACGCCGACGCGCACCGGGCGGCCGGCTCAGGTCCTGCCCACATGTGGCGGCTCATCGCCTCCTACCTGCGCGAACTCAAGGGACGCGGGTTGATCGACGAGACGGTCGACACCGAGTTCGAGGCGCTCTCGCTGGCCGGGGCCAGCCAGAACGCGGCCTGGGTGACGTTGATCGAGGGGGCGGATACCCTTCCCGGCGGGGCGGACGGCTTCGTCGACCGGCTCGTCGACGCCCGGATCCCGGCGCTGAGCAAGGAACTCCGCACGCCCAGCGGCTGAGCCGAGCCCGCCCGGCCGTCACGGCAGGGGACGGTCCTGTCCACGATGGAGTGCGTGGTGCACCGCGCACAGGAGGACGCCGGACAGGTCGTGGCCGGTGGCCCGCGCGTAGTGCTCGGCGAGCGTGCTGCCGGGCCGGAACCCGGGGACGTTGCCGGGCACAGCGGCGACCGGGCTGTCGAGGCCGCTGATGCCGCCCCACCACACGAGCAGGGAGGCCAGGCCGGTCAGCGGGTCGCCGAGGGTGGCATCTCCCAGTCCAGGACGGCGGTGATCGTGCCGTCCCCGCCGACGACGACGTTGCCCAGCCGGTAGTCGCCGTGCACGAGGGCGGCGCGCTGGTGCGCGGGCAGCCGCTGCCCCAGGCGCTGCCCGAGTTCCTCGAGTCCGGGCACGTCACGGCTGCGCGGCGCGGCGAGCTGGCCCGTCTGGGCGACAAGTCGGTCGCTGCGCTGGCGAAGGATCTGGGTATCAGCGAGTCCTGCCTGCGGAATTGGATGGCCCAAGCCGACACCGACGAGAACGGCTCGCCGACCCGGCTGACTAGCGCAGAGAAGAAGGAACTCGTCGAGCTGGCGGCGAAGCTGCTCACCGGGGCGTGCGGGTGATCAGCCGTGGGCGTCGAAGATGTCCATCCGTCCCCAGATGGCTTCGGTGCGGCTGATGCGGTCCCCGTACCTCCTGGCCGCCGATCCAGCCCATCTTTGCGGTGAGGGCGTGCACCACGACGATCGCGGGGGTGATGGAGGGCAGCGCGGCGACGCCCTCGCTCGGGATCACCATCGTGACGTCGGCGAGCGGCACCAGCTGCGAACTCCGCCGGTCGGTCACCACGATGACGCGCGCGCCGTTGTCCCGGGCGATCCGGGCCGCGGCCAGCAACTCCCGGGGCAACCGCCAGAAGCTGAAGATCACGAAGCAGTCGTCCGTCGTCAACGTGGCCACCCGGTTGGCCAGCTGCGTCCCGCCGTGGCGCTCCAGGATGAAATCCAGCCCCAGCGTGGTGCAGGTGTGCGTGAGTTGCAGGCCCGGCGCGGCGAAGGTGCCCGACCCGGTGACCACGACGCGGCGCGACTCCAGCAGCAGGTGCGCCGCACGATGCACGTCCGCGACATCGAGGCCGTGCGCCAGCGCTTCGAGATTGCGCAGATCCTGCTGGATGGCGCCGGTGACCGGGTCCGACACCGACCCGTTGTGCTCGGCGAGCACCTGGTGGGCCGACAGGGTGGCCAGGTAACGGGTGCGGATCCCCGAGCGGAGGGCGGGCCAGCCGTCGAAACCCAGCGCGTGCGCGGTGCGCACCACCGTGGAGGCGTTGACCCCGGCCCGCTCGGCGATCACCGCCGTGGTCGCCTGGGTGCTCAGCTGCGTCGAGGTGATCAGCAGATTGATGACCCGGCGCGACTGCTTCCCCAGCGGGGCCTCGTGTGCGAGTTCCTCATCGGTGTTGCACGCGCCCTCCGTGCCTCACAGAGGGGCGCCGCTTCGAGGTCGGTTCTTCCGTGCTGGCGGCAGCAGATTACCCAGCCGTGCGGCACTTCCTGTGCCCGAACGTGTTCGAAGTGCTGCCCACACCCGAGTACGGGCATCCACAGATGACCACGTAACCGATCGACTTCTTCCAGTCCCAGTGACCCTCCGCCGCCGCGCGTCCGCTGTCGCGCGGCGGCGGAGTCAGGTTCAAGCCGCTCTGCTGAGCAAGGGTCGGGCACGTCGCGCTGGGTTGACTCGTGACTGCCCGGCGCCACCTCTTGGCGGCAGCATGAGTGTGCGGTGCTGTTGCTCGGCCCAGTCCCGTCGTCCCCGGAGCCGCGCGGTGTGGATCGCTGTCGCGGTCTGTTCGGCGAGGAGCTCCGTGCCCATGCATTGCAGCGGTGTCGCCACCCACGCCAGCTTCTCCACCGACCTGGCCGACCGCTACCTGCAGCCCTCCGTGGGAACCACCCTGAGGTTCGGACCATGACCGCCACAATCTGGCGCCGGGGCGAACACATCGACAGGAATCCGCCCGAGCAAGGAGACAACCGATGGAGTTCTTGGTCCGGATCACAGTCACCCGACCCGATGGGCTCGACGAGAAAGACTGGTCGGGCCTGCTCGAGCGGGAGCGCGCCCACGCGACCGACTACCAGCGCAAGGGACACATCCTTCGCATCTGGCGCGTCCCGGGAACCTCGGCGAATGTGGGGGTGTGGCAAGCACAGGACGCCACCGACTGCACCGGCTGCTGTCCGGCATGCCCCTGAACCCGTACATGGATATCAGCGTCGAATGCCTGGCCCTGCACTATCTGGAAGAGTGAAGCGCCGGAGCGGGTGACCGCAGTGGACGTACGTGGTGCACCGCGCACAGCCACTCGGGCCCGGGTTCGTCGACGTGGCCGAAGCGCTCCCGGCGTCTCAGTTCGTAGTGTTCGCGGACAACGTTCACCACCGGTCCGCACCACAGGAGCCTGCCTCATGACTCAACCCGCGCGCAGCCGGCTGGGTGTGCTGCTCGGCAGTACCACCCCGCCGGAACAGATCGGTCAGCGCTCCGCTGCCGCGGAAGCCGCCGGCTACGGCGAACTGTGGCTTCCCGAGGACTACTTCTTCCTCGGTGGCGTGGCGGGGGCGGCACTCGCCCTCGGGGCCACCTCCCGGGTTCCGGTCGGCATCGGCGTCGTCTCCTCGGTGGTCCGCCATCCGGCGCTGCTGGCCATGGAAATCGCCACCCTCGCCCGCGCCTACCCCGGCCGGCTGATCCCCGGCATCGGGCACGGCGTGCCGGCCTGGACCGCGCAGATGGGGCTGACCCAGAAGTCGCCGATGAGCGCGCTGCGCGAAACCCTGACCGGGGTCCGCGCGCTGCTGGCCGGGCAGACCGTCGACCACGACGGGAAGTTCGCCACCTTCCGGCAGGTCACGCTCACCCATCCGGTGCCCCAGCCGGTCCCGCTGTTCACGGGCGTGCTCGGCGACAAGGGACTCGAACTGACCGGGCAACTGGCGGACGGGCTCCTGGTCAGCGCGCTCGCCCCGGTCGAATACGTGCGGGCGGCGCGGAAGAAACTCGACGCCGCCGCGAAGGCCGCCGGTCGCGACGAGCGGATCACGATCAGCGTGCTGGCCGCCGCCAACGTCACGCGGGACCCGGGCGAGGTCGCCGCCGCGCGGGAGGCGCTCAAAGCCGTCCTGGCGTTCTACCTCGCCGCCTCGGGCCCGGGACCGCTGTTCGGCGCGGTCGGCGCCAACGAGCACCTCTCGGCCATGCTCGCGCGCGGCGGGCCCGAGACCGTCGCCGCGCAGATGCCGGACGAGTGGATCGACATCTTCGGCCTCGTGGGCGACCAGAACGCCGCACGCAAGCGCATCGGTGAGTTCCTCGACGCCGGCGCGGACACCGTCACCGTCGCGACCGTGGTCGCGGACGGGGCGGACGAGACGCTCACCGCCGTCGGTGAACTGACCGGCGAATTCACGTACTGAAAGGGCAGAGATCATGAGCAGCGACCGCGAGCAGATCCTCGACGCGCACAAGGGCTGGTACGAGACGAACGTGGGCCTCGCCGCCGACAGGATGCTGGACTACTTCCCGTCGGGCGACAAATACCACCAGTTCAACCTGAACGGCCACACCTATCACGGGGCGCGGGACAAGCACCGGTTGTGGGTCAACGCGGCGAAGATCGGTCTGGACATCACCGCGATCAAGGACACCGTCGGGCCGGACGTCCAGGTTTTCGGTGACGTCGCGCTGCTCACGGCCGAGGGCGTGGCCGACCTGCTGCTGCCGGGGCAGTCGGACTCGGTGCCCACCCCGTTTCGCACCACCGAGTTCTACCGGCGCGACGACGGCGACGGCCAACCGGTGTGGAAGATCTGGCACATGCACTGCAGCGTGATGGACCAGCAGATGCCCAAGTACGGAACGGAGTGACGGTGACGCTGGACCGTGTGAGCGTCGCCGGGGAAACCGGTCGCCTGTCGGTGTTGCGCACGACCGGCGACCGGCCCGGCACCCCGCTCGTGCTCCTTCACCCCATCAACTCCGCCGCAGTGGTCTGGACCGATGTGGCGCAGCGGCTCGGCCGGCCGGTCGTGGCGCCGGACCTGCGCGGGCACGGGCGCTCCGGCCAAGTGGGCCCGTTCACCGTCGAGGAGGGCTACGTCGTCGACGTCCTGGCCGTGCTCGACGGTCTCGGACTGGACCGGGTGCACCTCGCTGGCGGGTCGCTCGGGGGCACGATCTCGGTGGCGCTGGCCGCGTTGCGCCCGGAACGGGTCCTCAGCGTCACGGCGTTCGGCTCGACACTGGGCACCCGGGTGCCGGCCGAGGCCATCGAGGAGATGGTGACCGAACTCGAGGCCAAGGGAACCGCCGGCTATTTCGCCGATCTGGTGCCGCAGATCGTGGGCCCGGCCTACCGGTCCTCCGCCGCGATCGGTGATCTGATGGCGGAAGCGGTCGGCACGCGGCCCGAAGCGGTGATCGCGCGGATCCTGCGCGGGGCCTTCGGGGCCGACATCCGGCACCTGGTCGGCAAGGTCGCCGCGGCCGGTGTCCCGGTGCTCGCGGTGGCGGGCACCGAGGATCCGACCTGCCCGGTCGCGATGTCACGGGAACTGGCCGAGGCCACCGGCGGCACCGCGATGACACTGCCGGGGGTGGGGCACCTGCCGATGCTCGAGGAGCCGGCACGGGTGGCGGACATCCTGCGGGACCACCTCGCCAAGGCCGAGGGAGCGGCCGCGTGACGTACTCGATCGTCGCCCGTGACCCTGCCACGGGTCAGCTCGGGGTGGGCGCCCAGACCCATTTCTTCGGCGTCGGTGCGTTGCTGCCCTGGGCGGAGGCCGGCGTCGGCGCGGTCGCGACCCAGGCGTTCGTCGACGTCGGCCACGGTCCGCATGGCCTGGACCTGTTGCGTGCGGGCGAATCCGCACGATCCACTGTGGACAAGCTGGTGGCCGGTGATCCCGAGTCCGGCTACCGGCAGCTGGGTGTCGTCGATGCCACGGGTGCGGTGGCCGCGCACACCGGGCGCTCGTGCGCGCCACACGCCGCCGCGGCGCTGGGGGACGGGGTGACGGTGCAGGGGAACATGCTGGGTGATCCGTCCGTGTGCCGTGCCGCGCTGGCCGCGTTCGAATCCGCCGACGGTGACCTCGCCGACCGGATCCTGGCCGGGCTCCGGGCGGGGGAGGCGGCCGGGGGAGACGTGCGCGGTGCGCAGTCCGCCGCCCTGCTGGTGGTGTCGGGCCGGCGCGGCCCGGCACCGTGGGCCGAGAAGATCGTGGATCTGCGGGTCGACGACCATCCCGACCCGCTCGCCGAGCTGTCCCGGCTGCTGCCCCGGTCGCGCGCGTTCGGTGCCGTCGGTGACGTCATGTTCGCGCGCGGGCTGACACTCGGGCCGTTCGAGGGCGTCGAACCTCAGCGGCTGGAGGCACACCTGCGCGCGCTCGCCTCCGCGGCGGAGGTCATCGGGCCGGACAACCGGGAAGCCGATTTCTGGCGCGCGCTGCTGCTCGCCCGCGCCGGCAGGCAGCACGAGGCCGCCGACCTGTTCGCCGACGTCGTCGCGTTCCGGCCCGCGTTGCTGCGCTTCGCCGAAGGCCTGGCGCCACTGGGCTTTCTCGACGCCGACGCGCTCGCCGCGATCACCTCACGTGCCCGGGAATCGGCGTGACCGCCGAAGCGGCCGCGGCCGCCGTCCACACCGGACGGGTGACCGCGTTGGCGGCGGAGCTGATCCGGCACGACACCAGGAACCCGCCGGGCGGCGAGCAGCCGGTGGTCGAACCCCTGGTGGCGGCGCTGCGCGACCTCGGCGCCGCGATCGAGGTCTTCGAACCGGTGCCGGGACGGCCGTCGGTACTGGGTCACGTGGGTTCCGGAGCCGGTCCCACGCTGCTCGTCAACGGGCACATCGACGTCGTTCCCGTGGTCGAGGCGGACTGGGCGGTGCCGCCGTTCGGCGGGCAGGTGCGGGACGGCCTGCTCTACGGCCGTGGCGCATGCGACATGAAGGGCGGGATCGCCGCGGCCCTCGAGGGATTGCGTGCGTGCCGGGACGCCGGTGTCGTGCCACCGGCCACGATCGCCTTCCATTTCGTGGCGGACGAGGAGACCGGCGGCAGGCTGGGCACCGAGGCGCTGGTGGGTTCCGGGCTGGTGAAGGCTGACGCGGCGGTCGTTCCCGAGCCCAGCGAGCTGGCGGTGGGGGTGGCCGAGCGGGGCGTGCTGATGGCCGAGATCACCGTACGCGGGCGCGCCGCGCACGGCAGCGATCCCGGCGTCGGGCGTTCCGCGGTCGCCGACGCCGCGCGGATCGTCTCCGCTCTGCACCTGGCCGACTTCGGTGGTCACGTTCATCCGCTGCTGGGCTCACCCACCTGCAACGTCGGCACGATCGCCGGTGGCACCGCGGCCAACATCGTGGCCGCCGAGTGCCGGCTGCGGGTCGATCGCCGGGTGCTGCCGGGCCAGACCCGCGCCGGGGCACTGGCCCAGATCACCCGGTTGATCGACGCCGTGGGTGCGTTCGACTACGACACGACCGTGCTCGCGTTCGCCGAAGGCTCCGAACTCGACGTTGAGCACCCGTTCGTCGCGGAGTTCCGGGGGGCGGCCGGGCACGCGCCGGTCCGCGGCCTGAAACTCGGCACCGATGCGCGGTTCCTCCGCAACCGGCTCGGCATCCCGGCCGTCGTGTACGGACCTGGCTCGGCGCGGGTCGCGCACACCGCCGACGAGTACGTGCCGGTCGCCGAGCTGGTCGCGGCCGCGCGTACCTTCGCCAGGTTGTACGCGACTTTCCGGGGCTAGACTCCACCGATGGATCACGTCGCCGAAGCCGCGGTCGACGACATCGTGCGCGGGGCGGTGCACTTCGGCAGCGGTGGTGGCGGCGACCCGTACCTGGGGCAGCAGCTGCTGGCCGCCGCCGTCCGCAGGCACGGGCCGATCCCGCTGGTCAGGCCGGGGATGCTCGATCCGGACGCGCTCGTGCTGCCGGTCGTGTCCGCCGGCACGCCCTACGCCCTCGCCGAGAAGGCGCACAGCACTCTCGAGGCGGAGACGCTGCGCGCGGCGGTGGAAGCGCGGGCCGCGCGGGCGTGCGCGGCGGTGCTGCCGATCCAGCTCGGCGCGATCAACCTGGCCGTGGCGCTGGCCGTCGCCGCCGAGCTCGGCCTGCCGTGCCTGGACAGCGACCTGATGCGGCGCACGCTGCCGTCGATCGACATGACGCTGCTGGGCCTGCACGGGCATCCCGCCGCGCCGATCACCGTGGTCGGCGGCGCCGGGGTCGTGGCGGAGTTCAGCCAGGGCGACCCCACCGTGCTCGGCAGGCTCGTCCGTGCGGTCATGCCCAGCCTCGGCCTCGTCGCGCTCGTCAGCGCGTACCGGGTGAACGCGGGCGACTGCGCCCGCCTCGGGGTCGACGGTTCGGTGACCGAGTGCGCCCGGATCGGCGCGGCGATGCGCGCGGTGTCCCCGGCCGTGGCCGGCGGGTACGAGCCCTACCTGCGCGCGTGCGGCGGCCGGCTGCTGTGCACGGGAACGGTCGCCGAACTCGTGCAGCATTCCACCGACGGCTGGCCGCGCGGCGTCGTGTCCCTGCAGACCGCGGACGGTTTCGTGCGGATCGACTTCCAGAACGAGAACCTGATCGTGAGCGGGGAGGGCATCGTGCTGGCGACCGTGCCGGATCTGATCAGCGTGGCCGACGCGGGCACCGGCGCGCTGATGCAGACCGTCGACCTCGCGCTCGGACAGGTCGTGCACGTGATCACCGGGCCCGCGGACCACCGGTGGCACACGCCCGGCGGGCACGCGATGGTGGGACCGCGCGCCTTCGGCTACGCCGTGGATCCCGTCCGGTTCGACGGCGCCCGTCCTGTCGCGGCCGTGCGATGACGGCGCCGCCCAGCGCGAGCCGGCTGCGGGTGGGGGTGGACGCGGTCCGGGCGCGCGCGGTCGCCCTCGACCGGCAGGGCCGGATCGTCGCGACCCACCGGGGGAGACCACGACGGGACCCGGCCGCGCGATTGCTGGGCGCGGTGGTCGCCGGCGGGAAAGACCCGGCGGCGATCGACCGGGTCGTGGTGATCCTGCCGGACCTGACGCCGGCGGAGGTCGCCGGTGGGGTGCGGGTGGGGGTGGTGCGCATCGGTGCTCCCGCGGCGACCGCGCTGCCCCCGCTGGCCGGATGGCCCGCCCCGCAGCGGCGGGCGTTCGCCGGGCCGGTGACGATGGTGCGCGGCGGGCACGAGTACGACGGCCGGATCTCGGCGCCGCTGGATCTTCTCGCGGTGGCCGGGTTCGCGCGCCGGTGTGCCGGCGACGTCGGCGCGGTCGCGGTCGCGGGAATCCACGCGCTGGAGAATCCCGAGCACGAGCAGCGTGCCGCGGACGTGATCGCCGATGAGCTCGGGGCGGACGTGCCGGTGCTGCGCGGTGCCGAGACCGAGGCGCTCGGGTTGCTGGAGCGGGAACACACCGCGGTGCTGGACGCGGCGTTCGCCGGTGTCGCCCGTGCTCGTCTCGACGAGCTGGGGGCGGCGGTCCGGGTGCACTGCCCGGACGCGGAGCTTCACGTCCTGCGTGGCGACGGCACGGTGCTGCCCGCGCTCGACGCGCCACGCCATGCCACGGCCTGGATCGGGGCCGGGCACGGGGGTCTGATCCACGGTGCGGCGCGGCTCGCGGGGGTCCGCTCGGCCGCAGTCGTGGAGGTCACCGCCGACCGTGCGGTCGTCGGCACCACGCACGCGGGGCTGTTGCCCGATTCGGGGCTGCCGCGGCACATCGCGGGTATCCGGACGGGCCTGCGGACGCCACGACTGACGATGGTGTCCCGTCGCGCGGAAGAGTTCACCGCCCGGCTGCTCGCGGCGCTCGCCCGCGCACGGTACGGGGTGGACGGGATGCCGGTCGTGATCGTCGGCGACCGGGCGGACGACCTGCCGGATCCGCCGGGCCTCCCGGTGCTCCGGCCACCGGACGGCGATCTGGCGGCGGCGGTCGGTGCGGCGACGGCCGAGGCGATGGGCTCGGTCGACCGGATCTTCTGGCAGGGCGCGGGTGGGCGGCAGGACTCGGTGGACCGGGCCCGGCGGCTCGCCTCGGACGCCGCGGTGCGGGCCGGCGCCGATCCGCGCACGCTGCGGGAGAGCCCGGTGCAGGAGGCGCTGATGACCTATGTTCCGGTGCCCGCCGCGCGGCTGCGGGTCACCGCCGTGGGGCCGCTGCTGGAGCCGGCCGAAGCGACGGTGGCGCCGTGACGGGCTCCCCGGCGGTCACCCTGGGCCAGCTGCTGGACCTGGACCTGCTCAACCACCACGAGGTGCTCGGCGGTGCGGCGGGCCTCGGGCGGCCCGTCCGGATGGTCGTGGCCGGTTCGGCTGTGCACGAGGTGTCCGAGCTCGCGCCGGGCAGTGTCGTGGTGTTCGGCCGTGAGCAGCTCGCCCTCGACGATCTGGCGGTCGATCTCGCGATCCGGCTGGCCGGCAGCGCGGGCCTGTCCGGGATCATCGCGGCACGCACGTCACGGCAGGTTCCCTTCGCCACCCGGCGGCTGGCGGACCGGCTGGCGTTGCCGCTCGTCGGTGTCGAGGACATCGCCCCCGCCGGGGTCGTCGCCGCGTTCGACCCCTACGTCCGTGCGCCCGAGATGGCGGGACTGCGGGTGCTCGGTGACGCGGCCCGTCACTTCCAGCGCCCACCGGCCAACGCGAACGCGCTCACCTCCTTGCTGGCGGCGACGCTCGGCGAGCCGGTCGCCCTGGTCGACGCCGAAGCGCGGTTCGTGGCGGGAGACCCCGCGGTGCACGCGCTGCTCGGCACCCGCGCGACCGCGCAGGAGCTCGGGGATCCGCATCCGGTCGCGGTGACGTTCGAGACCGACGGCGACGGCCTGCTGGCGCAGCCGGTGCAGGTCGACCCGGCCGGGCCGGCGGCGTACTGGATCGTGGTCCGCCGGCCGCGCTTCGCGACCGGGGTACTGCTCGAACCGGTCCGGCGCGCGGTCGCGATCGTCGCGCTGTCCTTCGCGGTGCACGTGGCGAGCGAGGCCGTCCGGGCCGAACGCGAACACCGCCGGCGATCGTTGCTGCTGAACGAAATCCTCGAGCAACCCGACGATCCGGGACGTCGCACGGTCGAGCGGGCCACGGCGCTGGGCTGGCGGCTGGCCGGCTGGCACACCGCGGTGCACGTGCAGGTCTCGGACGCGCCCCCGGCCTTGCGGGCGTCCGCGCTGGGCGCCGAACTGGAGGAACAGCTGGCCGAGCACGGTGTGCCCGCGGCTGTCGTGGAACGGGCCGAGGGCTGGGTGTTCTGGTCGACCACTGAGGCGGAGGCCACCGAGGCGGACCCCGGACCGTTGACCGAGCGGCTCACCAGGACACTCGCCGCGCTCGAGGCGGAGCATCCCGGGCTGCGCCTGTGCGCGGGCATGGGCGCACCGCACGCGGGCACGGCGGGGATCGGCCGGTCCGTCGACCAGGCGCGCCAGGCGACCCTGCTCGCCCGCACCACCCACCGCCCGGCGGCCGTCGAGCACTTCGACGCCGTCAGCACGCGCAGGCTGCTGGCGGGCTGGTACGGCTCGGCTCCGCTGCGCGGTGCCGCGGCCGACCTGCTGGCGCCGCTGGCGGAGGCCGACCCGTCGGGCGAGCTGGTCCGCACGCTGCGCTGCTACCTCGACTGCCAGTCCTCGGCGAAGGCGGCCGGCGTGCTCCTCGGCGTGCACCGCAACACCGTCATGCAGCGCATGGAACGGGTCACCGAGTTGCTGCAGGCCGACCTCGGCGATCCCGACGACCGGCTGGCAGTGCACCTGGCGGCGCGCGCGGTGGACGTCGAGTGGGACGACCCGCCCGACGGGCCGCACAAGGGCGACGGGTCCGGGTTCGGCCACGGAGCACGATGACCTGGCCGCTGCGGAGCTGTTGACTGCCGGACATGAACTTCGAACACGCCGGCATCACCGTCGGCTACAAGGCGTCGGCGGAACAGTTCGGACCACGCGAACTCGTCGAGCTGGCCGTGCTGGCCGAACAGCAGGAGTTCGACTCGGTGCTCGTCAGCGACCACTACCAGCCATGGCGGCACCGCGACGGGCACGCGCCGTTCTCGATGGCCTGGCTCGCCGCGGTGGGCGAGCGGACCGGACGGGTCCGGCTGGGCACCAGCGTGCTGACCGCGACCTTCCGTTACCACCCGGCCGTGGTGGCCCAGGCGTTCGCCACCCTCGGCGCGCTCTACCCGGGGCGGGTCGTTCTCGGTCTCGGCACCGGTGAGGCGCTCAACGAGGTCTCGGTGGCCCGGCTCGACTGGCCCGAGTTCCGGGAACGCTTCGCCCGCCTGCGCGAGGCGATCGACCTGATCCGTCGCTTGTGGACGGAGGAGCGGGTCACCTTCGACGGCCGGTACTACCGCACCGAGAACGCGACGGTCTACGACCGGCCACCGCAGCCGGTCCCGATCCACGTGGCGGCGGGCGGGCCGGTGGTCGCCAAGTACGTCGGCCGGGCGGCGGACGGATTCATCTGCACCAGCGGCAAGGGGATGGACCTCTACACGGAGAAGTTGCAGCCCGCTGTCGACGCCGGTGCCGCGCAGGCCGGCCGGGACCCCGCGGACGTGGTGCGGTCCATCGAGATCAAGGTGTCCTACGACACCGACGAGAAAGCCGCGATCGAGAACACCCGGTTCTGGGCGCCGCTGTCGCTGACCGCCGAGCAGAAGCACGGCATCTCCGATCCGGTCGACATGGAACGGGTCGCCGACGCACTGCCGATGACGCAGGTGGCCTCCCGCTGGATCGTCTCGGCCGATCCGGACGAGGTCGTGGACCGAATACGCCCGTACGTGGCGGCGGGTTTCACGGATCTGGTGCTGCACGCGCCCGGCCACGACCAGGCCCGGTTCCTCGAACTGGCCAGGAAGGATCTCCTGCCACGGCTTCGCACCTTGGCCTGACACGTCTGGAGAACCGTGGTCGTGGCTCAGCGCACTGTTGAACGGCTTTCACCGGGCTGTGTGCCCACTGACGGCGGGCCGATCGCTGCCTAACCTTGCTCCCACGCGGTGTGACGTGGCGGAAGGAGTGGTCCGATGACGGTCGTCGACAACCGGCCAGGCGAATCGACAGGGGTCCTTCCACTGCCGGCGGTCCGGCTGCCGCGACTCGTCGGAGCCCGGCGTGGCTGGTTCACGGTGCTGGCCCCGGCGACGGGGATCGACAAGCCGTTGTCCGGCGCGACGATCTGGGACCCGGCGCGGCCACCGGGCCGGCATCAGCTGGTGCTGGTGCCCGCGCCGCGCCCGGCCGCCGCCGAGCTCACCGAGGCGCTGGAGACGGCCGCTCGCGCGGATGCCGCCGCGCTCGTGGTGCGCGAGGGCTGCCTGCCGCGGGACTTCGACGTCACGGCGGTCGCGGCGCGGGCCGGGGTGCCGGTGCTCGCGGTGGGGGAGCAGGTCGGCTGGGAGGAGATCGGCACGCTGGTGCGGGCGCTGGTGTCCGGCGCCCGATTCGGTGCGCGAAGCGGCGCCCCCACCGCGAGCGGGCTCTACGAGCTCGCCGAAAGCGCGGCACTCGCGTTGGACGGCGCGGTCGTGCTCACCGACGCGGGTCTGCGGGTGCTCGCCTTCGCCTGCCCCGGGACGGTCGACGACCTCACCACCAAGACGATCCTCGCCCGGCGGGTCCCCGTTGCCCTGCGCGACCAGTTCGCGCCGATGCGGACCGCCGCCTGGATCGACGTGCCGGGCGCGGGTCCGCGGCTCGTCGCGCCGATCCCGGTCGGGCACGTGGTGGGCGGATATGCGGTGCTGGCGCCCGGCGCCGACACCCCCGATTCCGCGCCGCGGGTGCTCGGTGACGTCGCGGCGGCGGCCGCCGCGTGGTTCATCGACGAACCGGCCGGACGCGACGACGAAGACGCGGTGCGGGCGGAGCTGCTGCGCAGGCTGCTGACCGGGACCGGATCGTTGGAGGCACTGGCGGACCGGCTCGACCGGCCGGGCACACGGCGATGGTGCCTGATGAGCCTCGGGGCGCACGCGAAGACGGGCGGAGTGACCCCGGACGTCGAACGGGTGCTGGGCCGCTGCGCGCGGATGCTGAATCCGGACGCGTCCACGGCGGTACTGGGCGCGGTGGCCTACGTGCTGTTCCCCGCCGCGCCCGGCCCGGCCGCGTTCGCCGAGCGCCTGCGGCAACGCGCAGCCAGGGCTGCCGGCGGCCCCCTGGTCGCCTGCCTCAGCCGGCCGCTCGAGACGAGCCAGGACGTCCGTGCCGAATGCGGACTGCTGCGGCGAGCGGTGGACGTGCTGGCCGCGCGAGCGGAGCCGGTGACCGGCGACCTGGCCGACCTGCGCCCGCACGTCCTGATCGCCGAGGTGGCCGGCCTGGCCACCGACCATCCGCAGCTGTTGCACGGCGCGCTCGACGTGCTGCGCCACGACGACTCGCCGCGCGGCGCCGAGTACCTGGACACCCTGCTGAGCTGGTTCGACGCCGGCTGCGACGCCACCCGCGCCGCCGCGGCCCTGCGGGTGCACCGGAACACCTTCCGCTACCGGCTCCAGCGGATCGAAAAGCTCTGCGCCATCGACCTCGACGACGCGGTCCAGCGGTTCACGCTTGAGTTGCAGGTCCGCCTCCTGGTCCTGCGCGGAGGCTGGTGAGAGCGGGCCCGTTATCTTGGGGCGGTGGGGAAGGACACCGGCGAACCGGGCACCGGCTCGGTCGAGCACCTGCGGGCGGACAGCAGGACGTCGCGGCCAGGAGGCCGGACGGCGCGCGTGGGCCAGGCCGTGCTGGATGCGACGATCGCCGAGCTGAGCGAGGTCGGGTACGCGGCGCTGCGGATCGAGTCGGTGGCCGAGCGGGCCGGGGTGAACAAGACGACGATCTACCGGCGGTGGGGTGACAAGGCGGGTTTGGTGGCCACGGCGTTCATCGACCGGCGTGACGAGTTCGCCCCGCCGCCGGCCGCTGGATACCGGGAACCTGCGTGAGGACCTGCCGACTCACCTTGGCGACATCCGCGACGCGTTCCGCACCCCGTGGCGCCCGGCACCGTCAGAAGCCGGCGCCGCACCCGCGCCCCTCAGTCTCCAAGCCACCGCTGCCGGTGAAGGAGTCCGTCTGGGAGATGATCTCGGTCTTCGCGATCACGGGCATGCCGACGTAGTCGGTCTCGATGTGCAGCGGGGCGTACATGTAGGCGCGGTAGTCCTCGAGCACGTAGGTGGCGCCGTAGTCGAACTCCGCGCCGAGGTCGGGAAGGACAACGCGCTACCAGGTGTCGGGGCGAGGGAGGTGGCCGTGCCGGGTGGCGACGCTGGTCGTAGACGGCGGTGGGTTTGCCGAGCTGGCTGAGGTGACCGCGGGCCAGGGCGGATCTCGTGCTCGATTCGGCCGGTGCCAAGGCTTTCGACTAATCCCTTGCCGCGCTCGTCCCGCTGCGCAGCGCCTCCGACGCGATCAACGCCCTGCGCGACCGCAGCCTCGTCGGCAAAACCGTCGTCACCCTCGGCTGACGCCGGTGCGCAGCCCGTCGAGCACCCGCTCGGGCAGCACGGGGATCGAGGTGATGGGGGCGGCGCCCTCGGGCAGGGCGTCCTGGATCGCGTTGACGATCGCCGAGGGTGCCGCGATCACACCGCTCTCGCCGACGCCCTTGGCGCCGTTGAGGGTGAACGGCGTCGGGTGCTCGGTGTGGAACAGATCGATCTCCGGCACGTCGGTGGCCAGCGGCAGCAGGTAGTCGGCGAACGACCTGGCGAACGGGCGCCCGTGCTCGTCGTAGGGAAGCACCTCGGACAGGGCCATCCCGATGCCCTGCACCGCACCACCGATCACCTGGTGCTCGACGATCGCGGGGTTGAGCTGGGTGCCGCAGTCGTGCCCGAAGATCAGCCGGCGCACCGCGACCTTCCCGGTCTCGGGATCGAGCTCCACGAGCGCGGCCACCGCGCCGTAGGAGAAGGCCATCCCCGGCGGGTCGTACCCGGCTTCCGCGATCAGCCCGGGCTCCATGCCCTCGGGCAGGTTGCCGCCCTGATAGGCGGCCTTGGCCACGCCCGCGATCGGCAACGGGTCCATCCCGCTGCCGGCGACGACGAACCCGCCCGCCGTCAGCTCGACATCGTCGGCCGAGGCTTCCAGCAGGTGCGCGGCGATCGCCCGCATCTTGTCGCGGACCTTGCCCGCGGCCATCAGCACCGAGGAGCCGCCGACACCCGCGGCACGGCTCGCGCCACTGGCGTACCCGGTGAAGTGGCTGGAATCGGTGTCGCCGAACGCGACGGTGACCGCGTCGAGCGGCACCCCGAACGCGTCCGCGGCGACCTGGGCGTAGGCGGTTTCGACGCCCTGGCCCATCGGGGTCTGGCTGCTGACCACGCGGACCG
Source organism: Amycolatopsis ruanii (assembly GCF_003385175.1). Classification (NCBI taxonomy): domain Bacteria; kingdom Bacillati; phylum Actinomycetota; class Actinomycetes; order Pseudonocardiales; family Pseudonocardiaceae; genus Amycolatopsis; species Amycolatopsis ruanii. The sequence continues at coordinate 9,965 of NZ_PQHY01000026.1, read as the reverse complement.
TGCCGTCGGGCTCGATCCGCACCGTCGCGGTGTCCCAGCCACCGGTCGAGACACCGATCAGCGGCAGGATTCCGGAGGGGCCGAAGTTGGTGTTCTCGTTGTACACGGCCAGTCCCAGGCCCAGGACGCGGCCCTCGGCGCGGCCGGCGTCCCGCTCGGCCAGCGCGGCCCGGTAGGCGGGACGTTCGAGCAGAAGCTCGAGCAGCTCGGCGTAGTCGCCGCTGTCGAGCATGCTGCCCGTGGCCGTGGCGAACGGCATTTTCGCCGCCGGGACCAGATTGCGTCGGCGGATCTCGGCCGGGTCGAGCCCGAGCCGCCGCGCGGCGATGTCGAGCGTGCGCTCCAGCGGGAAATTGGCCTCGGGCTGACCGAAACCGCGGAAGGCACCCAGCGGTGTCTTGTCGGTCACCACCGCGGTGGCGACGATGTCGACGGCGGGCACCGCGTACGGCCCGGGAAGCAGGGCACCGGTGGCCCATCCGGTCCCGGCGCCACAGGCCGACGGCGCGCTGCCCAGGTCGATGGAGTACCGGGCGCGCAGCCCGACGATGCGCCCGTCGGTATCGAAGCCGACCGCCAAGTCCATTTCCTGCGCGCGCGAGGGGGTGTCCGCGACGAAGCTCTCGTCGCGCTGTTCGATCCAGCGAACCGGGCGGCGCAGCAGCATCGCGAAGTACGGCACGAGGGCCTCCTCCGGGTAGAAGACTCCCTTCATGCCGAACGCGCCGCCCACATGCGGGGCGATGACGCGGATGCGGTGCTCGGCGACCCCGAGCATCCGGGCGACCTCCTCGCGGATGATGTGCGGGGCCTGGGTGGAGGTGTACAACGTCAGCGCCGGTCCGGGCGCGTAGTCACAGACCACCGCGCGGGCTTCCATCGACGCCGCCGTGATGCGCGAGGAGGTCCACGTCTCGCGCACGGTCAGATGTGCCTCCGCCAGCGCCTGCGCCGGGTCCGGGGGTGTGGGCAGGCCGGGGATCGCGACCGGCCAGCTCGCGACGACCTGGACGTTGTCTCCCCAGTCGGCGTGGAGCAGCGGTGCGCCCTCCGCCAGGGACTCCGCCGGGGTGTTCACCGGCGGCAGCGGTTCGTACTCCACCCGGATCAGGTCGAGGGCGTCCTCGGCCACGTACTGGTCGCACGCGACGACGGCCACCAGTGGCTCGCCGACATGCCGCACCTCGCCGTGTGCCAGTGGACGCCCGGAACCGACCTTCTGGCCGGGCAGGTCCCACAGGTAGCCGTGGGGGCCGATGCGGTCGAACAGCTCGGCACCGGTCGCGACGGCGTGGACGCCGTCGAGCGCGGCGGCCGCGGAGGTGTCGATGTCGAGGATCTTGGCGCGGGCGTGCGGACTGCGCAGCAACACCATCGTCGCCTCGCGCGGGAGGTGGATGTCGCCGGTGTAGCGGCCGGCGCCGCGCACGAACCGCTCGCCGTTGCGGTTGGGGACACGGCTGCCGGTGACGCGCTGGTCGGTGGCGTTCATGCGGACTCTCCCCGTGCCTGGGCGGCGAGCGCCGCTTCGAGGGCGTTGACGATGCCGACATACCCGGTGCAGCGGCACAGGTTGGCCGACAGGCGGGCGCGCAGATCCTCGCGGGTGAACACCGCGCCGGCGGCGGCCTCGGCGAGGATTTCGGTGCCGAGAACGATCATGCCGGGCGTGCAGTATCCACATTGGAAGCCGAAGTGCTCGATGAAGGCCTGCTGGAGCACCGAAAGCGCGCCGCGCTCGGCGATGCCCTCGACCGTCGTGACCTCGGCCCCGTCGGCCTGCACGGCCAGTGTGAGGCACGACCGGGCGGACAGCCCGTCGACCAGCACCGTGCACGCTCCACACGGGCCCTGGTGACAGCTGGTGTGGGTGCCGGTGAGTTGCGCCTTCTCGCGCAGGAAGTCGGCGAGGTGGGTGCGTGGCTCGACGGCGCCGGTCACCTCCTCGCCGTTGACGCGCACCGTGATCGCGCGCCGCGTCCGGCGTCCGGGCATCGGCCGTGCCGTCGTGGTCATGAATCCTCCCGAGGTGCGGTGGTCAGGACGCGGCGCAGCGCGGCCGCGGTGGCGGAAGCGGCGAGGTGCCTGCGGTGGTCGATGGACACGTAGGGGTCGGGGCCGATCGGCACGACGAGTTCGCGCACGGCGGCGCCGACGGCGTCGGGGGAGCGATCCGCGAGCAGCTCGTCGTCGACGAGGAACGGGCGCGTGCCGACACCGCCCAGGGACAGCACGAGCCGCCCGGCGCGGAATCCGGCGACCGCGGTGGTCTTGCCGTGCCGGCGGAAGTCGCGCTGCTCGAACGCCCACCGGGAATCCTCGGGCAGCGGCACCTCGATGGCGGTGATCAGCTCGTCGGGGGCTAGCGCGGTGCTGAACGGGCCCGTCCACAGCCCCGTCGCGGCGAGGACACGCTCACCCCGCACGGAGGTCACGCGGACGCGGCCGTCGAGCGCCAGCACCGCCGTGGGCAACTCGCCCTGGGGATCGCCGAACGCGAGACTTCCGCCGACGGTGCCGCGGTTGCGCGTGGGGATGTGCCCGACGCGGGCGAGCGCTTCGCGCAGCACGGCCGGTGTCGCCGAGTGGTGCTCCAGCGCCCGCTGGGTGACACCCGCGCCGATCACGAGGGTGCCGCGCTCGACGGTCACCTCGCGCAGCTGCGCGACTCGGCGTAGGTCGACCAGCACGGCGGGCCTGCGAGTTCGGCTGTTGAGCTGGGCGAGCAAGCTCTGCCCACCGGCGAGCACGGCGGCCTCGCCGCCAAGTCGGTGCAGGACTTCGCAGACCTCGGACACCGTCTCAGGATCGGAGTAATCGAAGGGGGCTGGCCGCATCGTGTCTCCTCCCGCCAGTTCCAGATCTCGCGACGCTAACAGGATGACGGTGGCCGGAACTTCGGCGCGGCGGACGAACCCGGCGGACGCGATCTGTGCACGGTGCCCGACCCGCCGGTTCCTGTTGACACGGACGAGGACCGGACGCATTCTGGTCAAGCGACCAAGTCGGCTGATCATCAGCCTTTCTCATCGCACCTCGCCTGACAATCCTTTTCAGCAACAAGCCGAAATCTGCCGGCCGCAGGAAAAAGGAGAAGTAATGTCGCAACGTTACGACGTCATCGTCATCGGCGCGGGTTTCGCCGGCGCCGCCGCGGCACGGGAGTGCGCGACACGAGGCTTCCGCACGCTGGTGCTCGAAGGCCGTGACCGGATCGGGGGCAGGACCTGGACCTCCCGGTTCTCCAACGGTCAGCCGATCGACATCGGCGGTACGTACGTGCACTGGCGCCAGCCCCACATCTGGGCCGAGCTGACCCGATACGGCCTGACCGGCGACCTCATCGCCGCGTCCGAGACCCCGGAAAAGGTACTGGCGCCGTCCGGGGACGGGCTGAAATGGGTGGACGCGGCCACCCACCGCAAGCGCGAGGCCGAGCTCATGAACCGGATCTTCGCCGATGCGCGTGACTACTTCCCGTTCCTCCCGGATCCGCTGGCGGCACGGGAGAAGGTGGAGAAACTGGACCAGCTGACCATTCGCGACTGGCTCGACCAATTCCAGTTGTCGCCGGAGGACGACGCGCTGGCGACCGGTTTGCTGACCTACGAGGCGCTCCGGCCCGCGGACGAGGCCGGGATCCTCACCTGGGTCTGGTGGTGGGCCCAGTCCGGCGGCGATTACGACTCGGCGTACGAGATGCTGCTCGGATACCGGCTGCGGAACGGGATCGGCAGCCTGCAAGAACGGATGCTCGCCGACGGCGGCTCCGAGGTCCGGCTCGGGCAGACCGTCACCCGGGTCGTCTCTGGCGATGCCGGTGTCGAGGTGTCGACGACCGACGGGCACACCTACCAGGGTGCCGCGGTGGTCGTCGCGACGCCGACGGGTTCCTGGCTGGACATCGACTTCTCGCCCGCGATCGCGCCGGAGCGGTTCGAGGCGGTGCGCGAAGGGATTCAGGGCCCGCGCGCGGCCAAAGTGCTGGCCCGGATCAAGGGTGAGCCGCACAGCATCGAGGTGGCCAGCGGCGACGCGTACCGCATCAACACGATGTGGACGGAGCGGCGTGACGCACCCGACGAGCAGACGGTCGTGGCCGTCGCGGGCAGGCTCATGAAGGATCCGAACGACAAGGCCGAGATCGCGGACGGCATCAGGGAACTCCTTCCGCACGTCGAGGTTCTCGAAGTGGCGGCTGGCGTCTACGACGCGGGCGATCCGCACTCGCGAGGCGCGTGGATGTACCTGCGCCCCGGCGTGATGACCCGCTTCGAACCGTCGCGGAAGTTCATCGAACTGGAAGGCCGCATCGCGTTCGCCACGGCCGACATCGCGACCGTGCTGGTCGGTTACATCGACGGTGCGATCGAGACCGGACTCAAGGCAGCGCGCAACATCCGGCGGTTCATTCCAGGAGCTGACGGAAGCTAAGCCCGTGCTACCGTCTGGGTCGGCCGACCAAGTCAGCGGGCAGGGGGAGCGCATGGTCCGGATGGCGGCGGATGACCGTCGACAGCGGTTCATCGAGGCTGCCGTCCAGGTCATCGGCGAGCATGGCGTCGGTGGCGCCACCACGCGGCGCATCGCGGCCGCCGCGAACGCCCCGCTGGCGAGCATCCACTACTGCTTCGCCACGAAACAGGACCTTCTCGTGGCCGTTTTCCAGCATGTCGACGCCTTGATCCTGGACGCGGTGCAGTCGACGGGCCGGCATGCGGGGATGGGTAAGGCGGCCGCGGCGTTCCTCGTCACCGCATGCGAGTGGTACACGGCCAATCCCTCCTACGCGCGCGCCCAGCTGGACCTGTACCAATGGATGCTGCACCAGGGCGGCAAGTGGTCGAAAATCGCCAGGACCGCCTACCGGTCCGGGGAGCGGAAGTCTGCCGGCATACTCCGTTCCTGCATGCTGCCCGGCGAGGACGACGACCTCGTCGAGCCACTGGTCCGCCTCGTCTTCGCCATCGTCGACGGGCTTGTCCTCGCCTGGTTCGCCGACCATGACCGCAAGCGTATGCGGGCCTCGATGGACCTGGCCGTGAAGTCCATCGAACTCATGGCTGACCGACCCGGCGCCAAGACCGCGCACCGGGCCCGCTAGACCGGATCTTTTCCTTCCCACCAACCGCGTGACTCACAAAGGAGTGATCATGCCAAAAAACTATGATGTCATTGTGGTCGGCGCTGGTTTTGCCGGCGCCACGGCGGCTCGCGAGTGCGCCGTCCGAGGATTGCGCACACTGGTACTCGAAGGCCGGGACCACGTAGGCGGACGAACGTGGACATCGCAGATGTCCGACGGTCAGCTCGTCGACATCGGCGGCACGTACGTGCATTGGCGTCAGCCCCACGTGTGGGCGGAAATCACGCGCTACGGTCTGGCCGACGATCTCGTTCCGGGCGCTGTGGCGCCCGACCAGTGTTTCGCTCCGTCCTCCTCGGGCATGGCCTGGGTCGACGCCGCGGAATACGACAAGCGTGAATCGGCGCTGCTGGACAAGCTCTTCCAAGAGTCCCGGCGTTATTTCCCGCAGCCGTTCCAGCCCCTGCTACGACGAGCGGACGTCGAAAAGTTGGACCGGACCACGGTTCGCGAGTGGATGGACAGGTTCGACCTGTCGGAGGAGGACGACGCGCTCGTCACCCAGGCGCTGACCTACGAGACCATGCGCTCGGCGGAGGAAAGCAGCATCCTGACCTGGATGCGATGGTGGTCGGTGTCCGGCGGGGACGCCGATTCGGTGTACGAAGCCATCCTGGGCTTCAAGCTCGCGCGGGGGACGGCGAGTCTCCTCAACGCAATGCTGGCCGACGGTGGCGCCGAGGTCCGCCTCGGCGAAGCAGTGACCACAGTGGAGTCGACCGGCCAGGGCGTGCGGGTGTCGACCGCGGGGGGCCGGACGTATTCGTCCGCTGCCGTCGTGATCGCGACGCCGACCGGGGTGTGGCCCCACATCGATTTCTCCCCGGCCCTGTCCCCGGAACGGATCCAGGCGGCGCGGGAGGGCATGCAAGGAGCCACCGGGGCCGCGAAGATTCTCATTCGCATCAAGGGGGAGCCGCGGAACATCAACGTCCTGAACAGGCCAGGACGTCCCCTCGACGCGGTCTGGACCGATTCGCGCCAGTCGGCCGACGAGCAGACCGTCGTGGCGATCGCCACGGGTGGCATGACGGACCCGGGCGATCCCGCCGAGGTCGCGGCGGCGTTGCGGGAGCTGCTGCCGCACGTGGAGGTCGTCGACGTCGTCCCTGGCGTGTACGGGATGGACGACGAGTTTTCCCGGGGCGCGTGGATGTACTACGGCTTGGGACAGCTGAGCGGCTACGAACCACACACGAGGTTCATGGAGCTGGAGGGCCGCATCGCGTTCGCCACCGCGGACATCGCGACCGGCTGGGTCGGCTACATCGACGGCGCCATCGAAACCGGCCTCCGCGCGGCACGCGCTGTGCGGCAGGTCGTGTTGTCAGACCGCCGATAGGGAGGCCCACCATGCCTGACCCAGAAGTGCGGAACCAACGCGAAGCAGTGGATTCCGGCGGGGTGGTGCACCTGGAAGCGGGTCACCTCAGCCGCACCCAGATCGTTCTGTTCGCGATCGCGGCCGGTTCTCCCGCGGTCGGGATTTCCCTCGTTCCCATGTTGATGTTCTCCTACAGCGGGATGCAGAGCTGGCCCTCACAGCTTCTCGGGATGGCCGCGACAGTGTGCATCGGACTGACGGTCAGCTTTTTCGCGCGGCGGTACGTGGCGACGGGTTCGATCTACTCGTACATGGGCAACGCGTTCCAGGGTCGCTGGGCCCGCATCGTCGTCGCCGCGGCGCTGCTGTTGGGGTTCGTGCTGCAGGTCGCGATCATCGTCGGCGTCGTCGGGGTGTTCCTCGGCAGCTTTCTCACCGAGATCGGAGTGGACGCCGCGACCGGCGCCGCCTTCCAGGCGGTCATCTACCTCGTCGCCCTGGGCGCGGCGGCACTCATCGCCATCCGCGGCCTGGACGCGTCGGTGCGCACCGTGGTCATCGCGGCGGCCGTGTCACTTCCGCTGCCACTGCTCATCACCGTGCTCAGTGGTGCCCACACCGGTCTCGAGCTGCCGCACCAGTTTGATCTGGACGAACTTTCGGTCAACGGGACGTTCCAGGGCTTCGCTGCCGGCGTGACGTTTCTCGTGGGGTTCGAGAGCCTCGCGGCGCTGGCTGCCGAGACCCGGGATCCGAAGCGGAACGTTCCCCTCGCCGTCATGTCGTTGCCGGTCGTGCTCGGGATCGCGTACCTGCTCGCCACGATCGTGCAGATTCCCGGGCTCGCCGCCGCGTCGGCGCAGATCGAAGCCGGGCTCTCACCGCCCGCCGCGCTCGCTCTGCACGCCGGGCTGCCTCCCGCGGTCGGAACCGCCGCGGACCTCCTCCTGGCCGTGTCGATGTTCGCCGGCCTGGTCGGGTTCGTGAACTTCGGCTCCCGTTTCGTCGCCACCCTGGCCGCCGACAAGCTGCTGCCATCCCGGCTGGCGGTCGTCCACCGCCGCTACCGCAGCCCGGCTCTCGCGATGATCGTCCTGACCGCGGTCGGGTTCGTGGTGGTGGAGTCGGCGGTAGTGGTGGCCGGCGATGTCACCAGCGGCTACACGGCGCTCGCCACCGCACTGGTCTACTCGTGGCTTCCCGCCTACCTCCTCCTCTCGATCGGCGCGATCGTCCGGACGCTGCGGGACAGGCGTGTGCAGTGGCGCGTCATCGTGGCCGCGGCCCTCGCCGCACTGGTCATCGTGTGGCTCTACATCAACGATGTCCTCAACCCGCCACCCGGGCCGTCAGCAGTCATGCGCTGGGTGACGTACGGCACGATGGCCGGGCTTCTGGTGATCTTCGGGCTCGTCGAGTACAGGCGGCGCCGGGCGGCGCACCGGACAGCCTGACGGGTTCGGCGGCCGGACGAGAGCCCGGCCGCCTCCGAGACGGTCACGACAGGAGGAAGCGGGACGGGTGCTCGGGAACCGGGAACTGCTCGGGCTCGGGCCACGCGCGCTGCGGGAGGTGCGTGGCGCCCGGATCGGCATGGTGTTCCAGGAGCCCTCAGCCGCGCTCAACCCGACCACGCCGTTACCGGGGACATTCCGGTCGGCATCTACCCCTGCGCCGGCGGCCACGAGGGCGCCGGCGTGATCACCGCGGTCGGCCCGGACACTCCCGCCTTCGAGGTCGGGGATCACGTCGTCTTCTGATTCCTGCCTGCCTGCGGCCGGTGCGAGTTCTGCGCCAGCGGCCTGTCCAATCTCTGCGACCTCGGTGCCTCGCTGCGCACCGGCGCCCGAGCCGACGACCCGGCCAGGTTCCGGATGCACCTCGACGGCGACCCGGTCGGCCAACAGTGCGGCATCTCCACCTTCAGCGAGTACACCACCGCCTCGATCGCCTCGGTCGTGAAGATCGACAAGGACGTCCGGGGGCATCAGTCATGCCCGGCCTGGCGACCATGGCCCTTGGACAAGAGCCGCGAAGAAGGTAACGGGGGAGCGGCGTGGGGAGCAAACGGGGAGCAGACGGAGGCTTTGAATGGTGCTGAACTGCGCCCGACGGCTCCGAACGGACCCGCGCTAACCTGCGGAAGGCATGTTTTCCCAGGTCGGCGCGGTATCGCGTACATAGTTCACACCGAAGAGGTCAACGCCAGGCTGCGTTCGCAGGTAGCGCGGACTGACCGAACACCCAGCCGACTGGTGGAGCAAGGAGCGAAAGTGGAGCCGCCGATGTTCGTGTTGTTCGCTGAGCTGCCCCGAATGTGCCGCAACTGCCCCAGCTTGTGCAGGGGATTCTCCGTTTTCGCAGGTAAGCGCGTTGCCTCCACTACTCTGGGGGTCAAGGGGTCGCAGGTTCAAATCCTGTCAGCCCGACGGCCAGAGAAGACCCCTGACCTGCTTTAAAAGCCAGGTCAGGGGTCCTTTTCGTTCAGCGATCTCAGCGCGCCGAGTGACTAAGTGGGTGACTAAGGCTGAAGATCTGGTCCATCGCGGTGGCGGCTTCGACCATCACCGGCCGGATCTGGTGGCGGTAGACCTGCTCGGTGACAGCGGTGCCACTATGGCCGCACAGGCGCGAAATGTCTTCCAGAGGCACCTTGGCGTCGGACAGCAGCGAGACGAAGCTGTGCCGCATCTCGCGAGGTGTCCACTCCTCCGCGATGAGCCCGGCGGCCGCGACGACCTTCCGGAACTGGCGTCGGACGTTGTGCGCATCCAGCTCCGTACCGACCTGCGAGGCGAACACCAGCCCGTGTTCCTGCCACCTCTGCCCGCTCGCCACCTTCACGGCTCGTTGCCGCATTCGATGCAGTCGGAGCGCAATCACACAACGCTTCGGCATCGCGAGGGTGCGCCTCGACTTCCGCGTTTTCGTATCGCCGCCAGCCCGGACAGACCGCCAGACACTGATGGAAGGCAGCACCGGGGGATCGGCGGTGACGTCACCAGCCAGGTCTACGTGATCCCAAGTCAGCGCGCGCAGCTCCTCCGTTCGGGCACCGATCAACAAGGACAACACGATGTACGCGTGCAGCGGTGAGTTTTCCGAGGCAGCCAAGACGGCTTCCGCCTGTTCGAGCGTGAGGGACTTTGATGGCCTTCCATCCTGTCCAGTAGGAATTTCGCAGAGCGCGACGACATTACGCTTCACCTTGTCCCGTGCCTGTGCGTGCTTGACAGCTCGACTAAGAATCGAGTGCAGCAGCCGTAGTGTGCGCGTGCTGACAGAACAGGCTAGTTCGGCCAACCATTTGTCGACATCTTCTGCGGTCAATTCGCGGAGCTTGCGTTTGCCTAAGGGCTGTCTCGTAGCTGGTGTTGTGGTTGGTGGGGCTAGTGGTTGGGTCAGGCTGTGAGGATGATGTTGTGGAGGTTCGCGATTCCGGAGACGGTGTCGGCGAGCGTGCTTGCGGCGCGGCGGTAGTCTCGCAGGATTTTG
>NZ_PQHY01000025.1:0-85958 GCF_003385175.1 Amycolatopsis ruanii | reverse complement strand
ACCCCCGACGACAACGCCGACACCGCGGCCGCCACGCCCTACCGACTGCCACCGCCCAGCCCGATCCCGCCGCGCGCGACGCCGAACCGGCTCGCCCGCTAAGCCGACGCCAGCATCGACGGAAGGGAGCCGTGCCGGAACCATGGGAAGCAGACTCGCGGCCGGTGTCGCCGCCCTCGTCCTGGCCATCCCGCTGCTCCTCGCCGCCGGGATCGCCGGCGTCGTCAGCGCCCTCACCGGCAGCAGCGCCGCGGGCTCGCTGATCTGCACCCCGGACGGCACACCCACCGGGACGGTGCCCGGCTTCACGGCCGAGCAGATGGGCAACGCGGCCATCGTCGTGGCCGTCGGCAAACAGATGCGGGTGCCTGAGCAGGGCTGGGTCGTCGCGATCGCCGCCGCCATCCAGGAATCCGGGCTGCGCAACCTCGACTACGGCGACCGCGACAGCCTCGGCCTGTTCCAGCAACGCCCCTCGATGGGCTGGGGCACCCCTGCCCAGATCACCACACCGACCTACGCCGCGACCCAGTTCTACGAACACCTGCTCGCCACCCCGAACTGGCAAGCCATGAGCATCAACGCCGCCGCCCAAGCCGTCCAGCGCTCCGGCACCCCACACGCCTATGGACCACACGAAACCGACGCCCGCCGCATCGTCGCCGCCGTCGCCGGCATCCGCTGCGAACCGTCACCCGCCCTCGACGGCACCGGAGACTGCAACAACATCCAAGCCCCAACGCCAGCGGCACTGACCGCCATCAACTACGCCTGCGGCCAACGCGGACTGCCCTACATCTGGGGCGGTGACGGACCCGGCAGTGGCGATCGTGGATTCGACTGCTCGGGGTTGACCAAAGCCTCCTACGACGCCGCCGGAATCACCCTCCCCCGCACCGCCCACGCCCAATTCCACACCGGAACCCGCGTTCCCGCCGGATCCCCGCTACTCCCCGGCGACCTCGTCTTCTATGGCACCCCAGCCAACATCTCCCACGTCGCGCTCTACCTCGGCAACGGCAAGATGATCAACGCCCCAACCTTCGGCAGCCACGTCCAGATCGACACCTACCGCCACCCGAACGACAACTACGTCGGCGCCACACGGCCGTCATCAGACAACTAGGGAACGCAATCACGTTGCGTTGCGATCAGTCGTACTTGGTGGCGCGTTCCCGTAGCACGCTGAGAATGTCAGCCTGACAGCGCGTCTGGATGCGGTGCCGAGTGCCCTCTCGCATCTCCTTGATGAGCTTCGCAACGTTCGTAGCTTTCTCGAACTCGCCCCCTGCTGCAAAGAAGGCGCGCAGCCAGGTTTCAACATCGAGCGGATAGCCAGCGTCGGTGAACGCGCGCAGCAGCTGCACGACGGCACCCTTGCCGTTACCACTCGATAGCCCGTTGTACTGCTCACCAACCCAGCACTTCGCGGCCTCGAGTTGCACGGCATCCGGAGCCTCAAGCACGGACCCGGTGTGAAGATTCAGGGCGCCGACGCCATCGAGCCAGGCACGGACCATGTCTCGCGGTGACCACACGATGGCGAACATCTTCACGACAGAGTCCGCCGGGACGATTTCGCGAAGTAGATCGCAATCCCGCTCCTCATGGGGATGCATGACGACCAGCGGAGCCGTGAGCTGTTCGTCGCTGCGTCGGAGCCCGCTGAGGTCTGACAGGTCGATGACGTGCCGCTCGTCGGCACTAGGGGCAACGTAGGTCATGAATTGCGCGTCACCGCGGTGGTCCAGCTCGATCTTCTTCCGATCGGCCGTCGCGAAGACGTATGGTGGCCTCCCAGGCCACTCTCGAATCAGGGCACTCTGCTCTCCCATGGTGGTGCCGTACTGAGCCCAATCTTCACGAACCATGTACGCGAGTTCGGCCATGGGCCAAGTCTGCCGCAAATCTCGAACTTGAGGTTCGTGACCCGCCCGGCGGCGTCCTCATCAACTACAGTCGACCTCCCGTCCCGCCCGGTGGTTCAGCTCTGCCTCGGCCTCTCGGCGCGACAGCGCCCGGCCTCAGGCCAGACATCGATTGCCCTTGTCCAGTGATCGCACCAACGCGCTTTTACGACACCGGTCTTTTTGGACAATCGCTTGACATGGAGGCGGTGACGAAGCGTCCATAGTCGTGTAGCCCGAACCACCGGATGCGCACCGGCGGGCTACCGTCCCGGCCGGGGCATTCCCACCCAATTCCATCCCAGCGCACACCTGGAGTTCGTCATGTCCCGTAAGAACCCGCTTACCTCCGACACCGCGGAGCGCCACCTCCACGTCGCCGCCCACGGCCCCGATCAACAGCCCGCTGCAACAACCACTGACGGCAAAGTCCGCGCCGCATTGGCCGACAATCCCAGTCTCACCACGGCCGAGCTGGCGCTCGTGGCCGGGATCGGCCGTTCGACCGCCGGGAAGATCTTGGCCCGCTGGGACCGCGACGGTGTCGTGATTCGCACCCCTGGCGTCGGTCCGCGCGACCCCGACAAGTGGTCCCTCGCACCCTCGGACATCGCCATCGCGCCGGACGTCGAGCAGCCCGTCACCCCGGAAACGGCGCCCAGCACCGACTCGGAAACGGACAGTACCGACGATGCCGGGGACCCTGCTGAGGCCGCCGACGCGCCCCACGACGCGGCGACCCCAGCAGCGAACGACAGCACACCCGGCGACGATGCTCCCGCAGCGTTGCCCGAACCGCCGTCGGCCTGTCCTGCAGACAGTACGCACCCGGCCGAGCCGTTGGCGGAAGTCTCAACTACGGACGCGGAAACCGCCGACACCGCACCGACTGCCGAGAAGAGGTTGCCCAAGGGCGGACTACGTGCCCTGGTCGCGGAGTACCTCACCGAGCATGCGGGCCAGAGTTTTGGGCCCGCCAAGATCGGCAAGGACCTCGGCCGCTCTGGTGGTGCGGTCAACAACGCCCTGGAGAAGCTCACCGCCGACGGTTATGCGATCAAGACCTGCGAAGCGCCCAAGCGGTTCGCGATCAATCCGACCAAGACCGACGTCCCGCAGGAGGCCCGGGACACGGCGTAGGCCGAGCCCCATCCGGAACGCCGTGTGTGGTCGTCGCAGGTTGCTTAGGGCAGCCAGAGCGCGACTAGCATGGTCGGATGGAACCAGCCTGGGTGGCTGCGATCGCGGCCGGAATCAGCTCAGTCGTTGCATCTGTCAGCGCGGGCGCTGCCGTATGGTCGGCGCGTAACGGCAAACGAACTCTGGCACGGGCCGATGCCGACAGCCGTGCCCGCACCAGACCAATGGTTGCTGCCGAGTTGCGAGACGAGCCATATGCGCCCGCAACACAGCTGCTAGTGATCAAGAACTACGGGCCAACGATCGCGCGTAACGTCACAGTCACCTTCGACCCACCGCTCGGCGACCCTCCTCCGGAGCAAGAACACGAGAGCGTCGCTCCGTTCCTCAAGCGGCGCTACGCCAAACCGATTCCCGCCCTCGTTCCAGGTATGGAGCTGGACAACATCTACTACGACGGCACCACTGACGGGCGGGACAACCGGAACCCTTTTCCCGATCAGGTGACTGTAACGATCGAGCTGGACGCACCCGATGGTGAACGCTACGTCGACCGGTTCGAGCTGGACGTGAGCGTCATCCGAAACCGGACATTCGTCACTTCATCCACACATCCTGAGCAGAGGATGAAGCAGGCGGTCACGGCGCTGAAGAGGATCAACGAGTCGTTGTCTCGCATCGCTCGCGCGTTGCCCGCTGATCGCTATGCGGGTGCGCCACAGGAGTGGAGGGCGGAACTGGAGCGTCGCCTACTCGGTAAGCCGACAGAAGGCCCTCCGGCAGTCGACGAAGATCACGACGGTGCCACGAAGAGCTGACGCGGAGATACTGGCTGATCCCCGCGCCACGGTCCGATCCCGCTGAGGGCGTTGTCGGCACTGGTCGGCCTCCTGGCAGTAGCCGTGGAGCGCCGCACTATTTGGCCGCCATCCGCCCTGCTGGGCGATGGTTTCGCGCCGTGCGCCGAGTACCCGGTGAGCCGCAGCTCGAGCCCGGCCTGCGCGCCCAGTCGCGTGATGACGTCGCCGACCGCCTGGCTCGACATGCCGCCCCAGGACGCTGCCGCGGGCCGACGATCGCACCGGCCAGTCACCGGTCGATGGTGCTCGGTGCCCGGCCGAGCTTCTCGAGGTACACCTCGCACCCGAGGAGCGCGCCGAGACTGGCCGAGGTCTCGGGGATCCCAGCCCGGGGCGCGCACTCCTGCCACACCCTCCAGTCGGCCTCGTAGACGCACTTGGTGTTGGCCGGCCGCTTCGGCCTTTTCCATGTGCTCAGCCGCCAGCCGGCCCGCCTCGACGAAGCGTTCGGCAGCGGTCGCCCGCTCGCCAGAGGCGGTGGGTCGAGCGTGGCTACAGCCTGTTCCTGGCTCACGATGAGCTCACTTATCGTGAGCCACGATTCAGGCTGCCATAGCGCGAATGTGACCTCTCAGCTCCCGCAGATTCCGGAGCACAACTGCCCCTGGCGTCGTCCTCGCCTCGCCAGTCGTGAGGTGGTGCGCTAGGTCCTTCTCGATCACCACGGCGTCTGCGTAACCCGCAGCGCATGCGAGATACATGATGTCGTTCAGGTCGTTCCGTTTCCATAGGCGCTGCGGATTCCGGAGACGCTGGTACGTGATCTCCATGATTCGACCTACGAACGGCAAACCGGCGAACAGTTCAATCGTGCGCTCCGGCTGGAGCCAAGCCGAGAACTGCTGACGCGTCAGGCCCGCAAGGTGTGCCTCCGCCGAGATCTCCTGCATCAGATCGGCGGCCGTTCGTACCGCAGCAACGAGACGGATGTCCCTATCAGCAGGATGATCCCTCATGTACTCCGCAAGTTCCTGATACGACGCCGCCCATCCGCCGATGACCGCGTCGGCATGGTCTTGTTCGGCCGTGGTCATCGTCTCGGTCAAGAGAGTGGCTGCCCACGCATCGCGCCAGGAGCGAATCTCAACTTGACGCCGGGCCCATCCAGGCAGGTCAGAATCCTCCGCGTTGTAGGGCACGTACTCCTCCGCGAGGAAGGGAGTGCCCGGCTTCTGGCTGAAGACGTCATCGGCGCGGACAGCGTCGCTACTGGCTCCGCGAAGAGACCATGAGAGCTCGGCCCGGCGCACGTCGATCGGATGGCGCATATGCCACCCGTCGTACGCATCGAGCATGGCCTCCGCCAGCATCCTGCGTCGATTCGCTGCCCCCGCATGCGCGGTCTCCACCAGGTGCGCACTCGACAACGGCAGTCTGACATAGCCCTGGCGCACATACCGCCACAGCGCGTCCGCCGCGGCAAGCTCATCTTTGTTCAAGATCTTCTCGGGGGTGAACACCGAACGCGCCATCGTAACCCAGTGACATTGATCGAGATACACCGTCAACGGAGTCACGACCGACCAACCCTTCTGCAACCCGCAAACGTCCGATGTGGAACTGCTCGTCTCCGGAATCGTGATCGACGAGCACTGCGTTACGAGGCGCGCACGATAGCGGGGAAGGACGGCCAGACAGCCTGGAATGTCTCAAGTAAGTCAGAGCGTCGCTCCTCCTTACAAAACGTCGACCAAAACGCCTGGTTCGCCTTGCTCCACACGCCCGCAGTCAGGTCGAAGGTGGTGGGCAGCGGCAACGCCTGCTTGGACCGGTACACGCTGTACCAGCCCCGCCCCAGCCACCGTCAAGCAGCAGCTCTTTCCCGGTGCCGCTTTCGGTCGACGAAGGTTCAACGAGGTCCGCTGGTGCGGCAGCAAAGCCACAGCGTGGTCTCTCCCCACTCCCCGGTGCTGCTCGCGCTAGCTGGCGCCACAATCTACGAGATCGCCGAGAACACTCTCGTCGAGTTCGACGACGCGGTGCCGGTGCGGTTGACGCGCGGCTTTCTCGCCGCGCGCAGCGGTGCCTGCAACACCTCGTCGCTGGCGACTGAGCGTCCCCGGCCGATCAGTGAGCGCGGGCGAGCAGCTGTTCGAGGTTGTGGCGTGTGCTCGGACTGGTCTTCGGGAAAGCGGTCAAATAGGTCAGCATCTCCGGCGTGGCGCGTGGCGGAGCGTCGCCTGCCAAGACCGCGAGCGCGGCCTGGTGGCGGCGTCCCAGATCGGTGGCGAGCGGCGCGGCGATCGGGAACCATACGTCGTGGATCTCGTAGCGGCCATGGGCGTCGGGGAGGATGACGCGCGGCTCGGGTTCGGCTGCGAATCCCCACGGGTTGTCGTAGATGTGCAGGGCGTCGCCTTGCCAGTCGTAGTGGACCTGCGCGCCGCCGTAGATCGATTCCACGTGGATGCCGATCCACTGCGCCACGGATCGGCGGCACCGGAGGCCCGTCTCCCACCAGCAGCCCTCACTCTGCGGTTCGGGCCCGATCTCCGGAGATGTGATGACGGCGGGCGGGAGTTCACTGGCGGGGATTCCGGGGAACACGGCCTGATACGGCGAGGCGACCAGAACCTCGCCGGGCCGAAATGCGGGCAGCACAGTGCGCTCCTCCTTAGCTCGTGCGGGGCGCCTTCTGAACGAGGTGGAAGGTCCACTCGTCGCCGTCGATGCTGTAGTTGCCGTCGTGGTCGGGGTCGATGCGCCAGGGCAGGTAGTTGTCCAGGACGCGCAGGTGCTGGTGCACGTGGACGAGCGTGTGGCCGTCGAGGTAGACCTGCGGGTAGTCGTCGGGGGCGAGGTCGTGGTGAGTGGTGCAGAACGCGGCCACGGCTTCGGCGATCTCGGGCCGGAACACGGGGATCCAGGGCTGCTGCCGGGGGCGGGTGTCGATCCTCGCGGGGAACGCGCTCGCCGCCGCGTTGGCGGGGTTGCAGGTGACGAGGATTTCGCCGGGGCGTGGGGCGTGGCGAGTGGGATCACCCAGCACGGCCAGGTCGTGCTCGATTCGGGCGGCGGTGCGGGTCGGGGTGGACAGGAACCAGCGGCCGATGTCGGCCAGCGGGTAGCGGCCGCCCTCATCGGGTGGGATCTCGTGGCGTTGATGGGCGGCGTCACCGGTGAAGACGACGAGCAGGTCGTTTTCGAAGCGGGCCAGCGGATACCAGTCCGGGTCCGTCGGGTACACGAGGTTGAGCCACTCGCACAGTGCCTGCGCGACCTCGCGGCGCAGCCGGGGCCGCACCCACAGACCGTGGTGACGGCGAGGTTCGATGAGGGCGGGGAAGCTGAGCTGGTGGGGCCGGATGCGCGCGGCGGGCACGTGTTCGATCCAGTGCTCGCCGGCGGCGAGGTCGATGTCCGCGGACGAGCCGGCGGTGAGGGTGTTCATCGGGTGTCTCCTTCGGTGGTGATGGGGTCGGGCGAATCCAGCGGTAGGCCACCGGATCCCAGGTGGCGGTGGTGATCAGGCGGGTGAGGTCGGGCAGACCGGGGCCGAGCATCCAGCCGAACTCGGCGCATTCGGCTTCACCGGGCCACCGCCCGGTCCACACGTCCTGGAGGCAGCGGCAGGCCCCGTGACCGAGGCGCTGCAGTCCGGTGGCCAGACAGCGGGCCACGTCGCAGCCCTCGCGATGAGCTTGTCCGATTTCGGCGTGGCAGTCCGGGCAGCGCTCCTCGATCGGCGTCTCATCGGGGTGGGTCACGCCAAACTCCTGTGGTGTCGTGGTGGTTTCGCAGGAATTCGGCCCGCCGGCTGGCCTGCGAGATGAGGTAGGTCAGGTGGTGGTCAGCACCGCACGGGTGTGCCGGTCGGCCAGTACGGGGTGGGTGCGGTGGCGTTCGTCGTCGGCGAGGAGCACGCGTACGGCGAAGCGGGGCGGGTCGCCGTTGGGGTCGGTCCATCCGTAGAGGGCGGGCAGCATGGCAAGCGCCTGTACGACGGCGTCGGCGGCGAGGTCGCCGTCGAGTAAGCCAAAAACCTCGATCTCAAGCTCTACCGTGGTCTCGTGGGCGGTGATGGCGTACCGCAGGTGCGGTGGGAGTTGCGCGCGGAGCTCGACGAGCTGAGCGGATGCCGGTCCCGGCGACCACGGCAGGGTGAGGTCGGACAGGATGCTCAATCCCAGCTGGGACAGGTCGTGGCGGTGGGTCTCGCCCAGGAGCGGTCCGTAGCGGCGCCTCGTGGTGTCGGCGGCATAGATGCCGGTGTAGCCGCATGTGTCGCGACCGTGCGGAAACACCACCGGGGTGTCGCCCGGTCCGGGCGGGACGTACTCGCCCGCGCGCATCGACCAGCGCTGGCCTTGCCGGGCTGTCCACACGGTGTCCGTGTCGAAGGCATGGGTGTAGTCGGTGCCGTGGCTGGTGGGCCAGGGCCACGGCCACGGTCGGCCTCGGTGGGTGACCTCCCCGGCCTGGCCGACCTCGGCGGCGTGCAGGAAGGAGTTCACGAGGTCGGCGAACTCGTCCGCCGAGCGGGCCCGCCAGATCTGTTCGACACTCTGGCAGGCGCAGGCGCCGAGGTGGATCGATCCGATTCGCTCGGCGTCGGGTCCGCGCCCGAGGTAGAAGTCGTGGGTGGTCGAGCGGCTCATCACACACCTCCGGCGGTGTAGGAGGTCCGGTTGCGCGGCGGTTCGTAAGGGTTCGAGCGGGTCGTGGCCGGGTCGGGTGCCAGGTTCGGCGCGGGCCGGGCATCACATTCGGTGTCCTGGTCGCGCTCGGTGGCGCGGTCGAGGAGGTAGGCCGCCACGACGACTGGGGTCCAAGGTCCCGGCAGCATCACGGCCAGCACCGTCCACAGGAGCCGTTTCTTGTCTCGCATGGGTCTCCTTCCGTAGTGGTGTCAGGGTTGGTGCCACAGCACGCGGGCGTAGTCGGTGGATGGATCTCCGGGTGAGCGGAACACCGGGAGCGTGACCGCTGGCGGTGCGGCAGGGTCGCGTGCCCAGGCGGCGAGGTCGGGCGGGCCGCACCGCAGAGGCGGGCGCGGGTAGTCGGGGCCGAGGCGGTGCCAGCGGTCGCCGCCGCCCGCTGTCATGTGCACTCCGCCGCCAGGGCCGCCGAGGAAGGTGATGATCCAGTCGTTGCAGTGGCTGGTGTCCCAGTCCCACGGCCAACCGTGGCGGGGCGGGTGGCCCACCCCCAGGCGCTTGATGGGCCACATCATCAGCAGGTCCCGCACCGCCTCGCGGTAGCGCGGCAGGGCGAGCGCGGTCAGGACGGCGCGGCCGTGGTCGTCCTTGAGCAGGTTGTCGGGATGGCAGGCGAACTGCAGGGACCCGATCCACTCCGCCCTCGGGCCCGCCCCGAGGTAGAAGTCCGTGCGTGTCACCATCACTGCTCCCCCGTGCTGTGCCCGGTTTCCGCGGGTGGTGTCGGTGGCGGGACGAGCACGGGTCCGCCGAGGGCGAGGGTCAGGCGGCAGCCTGCGGACTCGCGGGCGTGGACGTCCCAGAAGCCCCGGTACAGGGCCTGGGTGCCGGGCGGGTTCCCGGTGTCGGGAAGTGTGGCGTGGCAGACGATCCAGCTGTCGCGGGCGAGTGCCTCCTGCACGAGCTGGTCGCGGTAGCCGGGCGGGAGGAACATCAGATTGCCGGGCCGGAAGATGCAGGTCGCGCACTTGGCGGTCAGCAGGCGCGGCAGGCCGCTGGCGTGGTCGCGGACGTCGCCGCACCGGGACGGTATGTCGCGCGCGTCGCGGATCATCGCTGCGTGCTCCGTGGTGCGTCCGCCAGTTCGGCGCGAAGGTCGGCCAGGGGGCGGTCGTCGCGGGCGCGGCGCCACAGGTACCAGCCGTTGACCGTGGTCGGTGTGGCGAGCCGGGTCGCCAGTGCGGACACGGCGGTCGGGAACAGCGGGGCGGAATCGGTGCCGTGCAGCAGCGCGCCGCCGTGGCCCACGGTCGCGGTGTGCCCGTTCCACACCACCTCCTCGCCGGGCGCGATCAGTCCGGCGTCGATCAGCTGGTCAAGCCCGTCCGGGTACGGTGGCATGCCGACGGACGAGGTGAACAGCCGCTGTCCGATCGCGCGCTCGGCCTCGTCGGCGAGGGCGCGCATCCAGGCCATGATCGTGGCGGCGCGGTAGTGCGGCCAGTGCCCGCTCATCGCGGGCAGGGTCTGCACGCTGTGCCAGCCGTACGCGGTCGCGATGAGGACCTCGACGTCGGCCTTGTCAGGGTCGTTGTTGGCGGGCGGGTGCAGCCGCACCACGACGTCGCCCTGGTGCAGGTCGGCGGAGGGCTGGGCGGGCAGCCACACCCCGGCCATCAGGTCGGTGGGCCGGGTGGACCAGGGCCGGCCGAGCCGGACGGTGGTGATCACGAGTGCCCACGCGTCGGCGGGGTTGCGCAGCGGCACCGAGTCCGGCGGTGCGGGCACGAGGGCGACGGCGTCGGCTGGCACGGTCGGGTCGCTCGGGTGCGGGTCGGTGGTCATGGCTGGCGTTTCCTTACCGTTGCGGTCGTGGGGGTCCGGTCCGGCGGCGTCGGTTGGTTGGCCCCGCCGCCGGGCGGGCTGGTTCAGCGGGTGGCGCGCAGGGCGGCGGTGGCGGCCTGCCCGATGGCGCGGGCGGTGGTGGCGGGGTCAGTCAGGGTGTGCACGGTGGCGCCGCGCATGGGTTCGTTGAAGGGCGCGTCGGGCGCCAGCCACAGCACCGCGCATCCGCTGGCACGCAACCGGTCGAGCATCTTCTGACCCGGTTCCTTGGTGGTCGCCTCGAAACACCCGTCGGAGACGATCACGAGCAACCGGGCGGCGTCGGGACGGGTGAGGCCGAGCGCGCCGTCGAGCGCGCTGATCGCGGTGTCGACGTGGTGCTCACCGTCGTTGGTGTCGAATTCGGTCACGCGCGGCGGGGTGCTGCCGGGGCGCGTGATGGGGCGCACGTGGTAGCCGAAGATGACGGTGGCGGTGGTGGCGGGCACGGAGGTGTGGCGGGCGGCCTCGGCGAGGATCCACGCCGCGGAGGCCACGGGGCGGGCGAAGGCGCTCATGGACCCGGACACATCGCAGGCGATCCCGATCCGCAGCGGTGGGGCGGGCACGGTCGCACGTGTGGTGCGGGTGAACGGCTCGGCAGTGGGGATCGCGCCCGCCGCGCGTTGCGCGTCGGCGGTCATGGCGCCGCGCATGCGCAACCGTCCCGGGGGCAGCGCGGAGCGGATCTTGGTGGGGGTGCGGTCGCGGGCTCCGGCGGTGGTCAGCGCGCGGGCGAGGTGCCGCGCAGCGGCGCGTTCAGGCGCGGAGGGCGGACGGCTGCCCCGGATGGTGGTGCCGGAGGTCGGGGGTGCGCCGGGGCCGTCGAACACCGCGCGCGCGTTGCGCTGGGCCTGTTGGTCGGCGGCGTCCTCCCGGGCGGCGGCCTCCAATGCCTCAGTGGCGGGGTCCGTGGGGGCGGGCTCGGCGTCCACGGCGCGGTCGATGGCCGCCACCGCGTCGGCGAGCGCTGTCGCCAGCGGCGACGGGGTGCTGCCGGTGCCGCCCGGCGCCTGTGCGTGGCTGCCGGGTTCGGGGGGCCGTTCGTTCGGGTCGCTGCCCACGGCTTCACACCAGCGGCGGCCGAGGTCGATCATCGCGTCGGTGTCGTCGTCGGCGGTGCGGTGGGCCTCGCGCCAGATCTCGCGCAGCGTGTCCAGGGTGCCGGCGTCGAGGACCCGGGTGACCTCGCGCCGCACGGCGGCGGTTTCGCGGCTGTTGAGGACTCCCCCGTCCACCCGAGCCAGCAGCAGCGGGGCGCCGTACGCGGCGTCGGCGGTCGTCATCTGCGGGGCGGTCGCGGGGTCGTCGAGATCGACCTTGAGATCGGCGAGCAGGAGGTTGGTGGCGCTGGCGCGCAACCAGTACCGGTCACCCGGGCGGCGGCGCAGCTGTGCCGCTTCGATGCGGGACTCCTCCAGCAGGGCCGCCGCCGCTGCCGCACCGGGCGGCGCGTCGTCCGGCGCTTGCCACACCGAGTGTTTGGCGTGCGCGCATTCGTGAGTCAGCAGTCCCCACGCGGTGCGGTAGCGCTTGCGGTCCCCCACCCGGTGCGGGGCGACCGTGGCGGGGTCGACCCCGGGGGCGAGGTGGACACCGTCGACCTCGATCGTGGCGGGATCGTAGAAGAAGCACGCGGGGGCGCCGTGGCCCGCTCCGGGCGCGACGGTGACCACGATGTCGTCGCGGTCGGCGATCGCGGGGACCTCGTCGCCGAACGCGGCGGACAGGGTCAGCCACCCGGGCGCGGCCGGGAACACGGCGGTCGGTGTGGCGGCGGTGGCGACGTGGGTGCTCATGTCCTGTCCTTTCCGGACTGTCCCTTAGAACTGGGGGCCTAGTGACAGTGGGGCGACGTGGGGGCCGAACACGTTGTGCACCACGTCGGCGACCACGTCGCGGTCTTCCTCCGGTGCGATGCCGAGGAGGTTGCCAGCGGCGGCGGCGGTGCCCAGCACGTCGGCGATCCGGGTGAACGCGATCAGCTCGCGCAGCTGGGGCGCCCACCCGATTTCGCCCTTGTGCTGCCGTGCGGCCAGGTTCCGCGCGACCCGTACCGCCCTGGGTTCGATGCCCAGCTGGGTGGCGAGGTCGTAGTCGGTGGACACGTGGATCTGCGCGGCGAACCGCGACGAGAGCGCGTCGGTGAGCACCGCGCCGTGGACGCCGGGGTTGTGTCCGGCCACGACGTAGAACCCGGGCGCGGCGTCGACCACCTCGTTGCGGTGGGATTTGACGATGATCTGGCGGCGTCCGTCCATCGCGGGGTACACCACGGCGAGCACGGTCGGCGGGATGAGGGTAGCGTCGTCGATGAACAGCGCCCGCCCTTCGCGCATCGCGGTCACCAGCGGGCCGTAGGCGAATTCGTAGCGCCCGTCCGGGGTTTGCGTGTAGGAACCCACGAAGTCGTCGGTGACGGTGTCGCTGTCGCCCTGCACGGTGATCAGGTCGTCGAACGCGGCCTCCACCACCGACGTTTTCCCGGTGCCGGGTGGGCCGTACATGAGCGCGGACACCCCAGCGGCACGCAACCGCCGCAGCGCGGTGACGTCGGACAGCCCGGACAGTTTGCGCGGGTGGTACATCTGCCCATTCGGGCGCCGGACCGGGGTGGTGACCAGCGCGGCGGGAGCGGGTGGCGTCGACCCGGTGGGGGTGGTGGTACGCGGGGTGATGGTGACGGTTTTCGCGGCGTCGGCGGTTTTCCCGGTCGCACGGTAGGTGAGCGGGTTGGTGCCGACCTGTTCGGCTTGCCCGCGCGCGGCCAACGTTGCCAGCGCGTTGCCCACTGCGCCCGATGATCGTTTCAGGGTCTGCGCGATCGCGGACGGGGTGACCGTGGCGGTGGGGTTGCTGGCGAGGTGTTCGGCCACCATGCGGCGCAATTCGCCGTTGCGCAGCCGGGTTGTCGTCCCCGGGGCGGCGGGCGCGTCGCCCCGGGCAGTCGGTGTGGCGGGCGTGCTCATCGGGTGTCCCTTTCAGACAGTCGCGGTTGCGGATCGGTCCGGGGCTAGAGGTTTTCGCCCCATTCGGCGTGCCGCCGATGGAAGGTCAGGTCGGCGCCGCTGCCGCACGGGCACGGCGCGGACGCGTCGCGTTCCCACTGCTGGCGGGTGATGGTCAGCGGTCGCGAGCATCCGCCGCATTCCACGGTTCCCGTGTCGGGACCGCCGCCGGGGGTGGTGGTGGACAGCCATTCGACGGCGTCGAATTCGCTGGCCGCGTGGTAATGCGTACCGTCGGTGGCGACGATGCGCCAGTGCTCACCGCGCACCCGGTCGGCCGGGTAGTAGGTTCCGGCGAGTGTTCCGTCGGGGCGGGTGACCGTGCCGTACAACGTTTGTTGCGCGTCGGCGGGGTCGATGACCACGCACGTGACGGTGCAGCCGTTTTCACGGAAGTGGTCGACGGTGATTTCCGGCAGCGGCGCGGGATCGGCCATCGGGTCGATGACGTGCACGGCTGGGGTGCGGGCGTTGCGGCTCACGACGTGGCCCCCTTTCCGGGATGTGGCGCGGGTTTTTGGGCGGTTCAGCTGTACGCGAGTTCGGTGGCGTCGTGGTGCGCGTCGGTGGCGGCTGCGGCGGCGTCGTGGCTGGGGTGTTCTTCGGTCCATCCGCAGTAGCAAAACGCGGTGGCGGTTCCATCGGCGTGGGTAGTGACATCGGTGAAGCACATAACGGTCCCCATTCGCGAATTCACTGATTCCGATTTTCCGGGGGTTCCCGGCGACACAACAAACGTAACTCGATCCCGGGTGCCGCGCAATAGGTTTCCCGCGCGAATTTCCGCGAATTTCGGGCGATTTTCGAGCGTTGCCGGCGTCGTTTTCCACAGACGTTTGCGCAGGTCAGGAGTGTCCGGCCCAATAGTGAAAGGGAATGGAAGGCCGGCCGCGATTGATAAAGCCGCGGACAAGAATTGCTTATCGTCAATATGTGGGCAAGCGCGGGAAAGACAAGGTGAGTGGAGTGCGGTAGTCCGTTGCTGACGAGCGGCAGCCACGGGCCACACCGCCCCCGGGCCTGATGTGCTTACCCGCTTGGCGTCAAGCGAGTCTGGGACACCGGCGGATCCCCCGTCGGTGGTCGTGAGCTGCGGAAAGGCCCCGCACCGGGGGATCCGGCTTAGCCGGATACCGGAGGGCGAGGCTGATCTGCCGGGCCAGCGGCCCCACGGTTGGCCGTCACGCTCAGGATCACCGCACCTTGCCACGGTGGCGGTGCGTGACCGCCCGCGGGCGTCGCCATCGCTGCGACGTGGACAGTGAGGCAGGCACGCAGGCCACTCGACGCGGAGCAGCGAGGGAATTTCCGCAGAATTCAGGAGCACGCTCACAAAGTTCTTCTTTTTTGACGTCGCCGACGGTATTACCGTGGCCGACGCTAGCATCCGAGCGGGCGTGAACGGGGCGAGATATCGAGGCATTTCGCTGTTCCGCACAAATGCCTTTGACGCTGCCAGGAGGTGGTGCGGTTCATTCATTTGCCATGGCACGAGGCGAATCATCGAGCGGGATCCCGGTGTGGCGGGCACGTAGTCGCTGGGCGAGGTCGATGGTGTCTTTGGTGGGTTCGGTATCGATTTCGGCGAGGCGGGTGTGCAGGAGTGTGAGGGTGCGGGAGATGGCGTCGTGCCGGCCGAGTTTGTGTTGCAGGCGCATGATGTCGCGGTAGAGCAGCTCGTTGTGGGGGTCGAACGCGCGCGCGGTTTCCAGCAGATCCAGGGTGTAGTCGGGGTCGGTGTCCACGCGGGCGCGGGCGAGCGCGGCCACGGCGTCGAGGGCGTCGCGGCGGGTCGCTTCCCGTGCCGCGGCAAGCCATTCGGCCTCCAGGCCCTCCGCCAGGAAGCCGCCGTAATGGGCGACGATGGCCTCGTAGGCGTCGGTGCGCTGCTCGGGGGTGGTGGCGGTGCGGCGTCGGGTGACCGCGTCGGCGAAGGCCCAGTAGTCCACCTGCACGACGGCCGGGTCGAGCCGGTAGTAGCCGTGCTCGGCCAGCACCAGCTCGCCGACGGCGCCACCGGTGGCGGTGTCGAGGGCGCGGCGGATCCGGGACAGGAGGGTGCGCAGCACGCTGGCGGGGTTGCGGGGTGGCCGATGCGGCCACAGGGCGTCGATGATGGATTCGCGGGGCGCGCCGCCGGGGTGCACGGCCAGGAACACCAGTAGTTCCGTGAGCCGGCTGCTCAGGTCGACGGGCAGGTCCTGCGGGTGGGTGGGATCGGGGCGCCAGCGCAGGACCGGGGTGCCGAACACGGTCAGCAGCAGCGCCGCCGCCGCGTTCTCCGGGGGCGCGGCCGCGGCCTGCGGGGGCTCAGGAGCGCCCGCCCTCGGCGGCGGTGACGGCGCATTGGTTGCGATCTCGAGGTGATCGGGATCGTGGTGAGGAACCCCGGGGCCGGTGTCCTCTGTTGGCGCTTGGGTGGTGCGCAGGAAGGTCAGCAGGTCGCGGGTGGCGGTTTCGGGGAGGGTGAAGGCCCGGATGCCGCGCAGGGGTTCGCCGCGGCCGGGGTCGGTGGCGGAGATGACGCCGGCGGCGGTGACGTAGGCGGTAACGCCGGGGCGCCATTGGCCGAGCAGCAGCGCGGTCAGGCCGTGCTGGGCGTGGTTGTCGAGCAGCTGCTGCAGCCGCTCCTGCTGTCCGGCGTCGGTCGGTGGCGTCGCGACGAGGGTGTACCCGGGTGGCGTGTTCTCGGACTCCAGGGTGGCCAGGGCGGTGTCCACGTCGGGTACGACGGTGACGGTGTCCGGCAGGTCGGCGGGCGGCACCGGGACGCCGAGCAGCCGGGTGAGGTCGGCGGCGGGCACGAGCATCCTCGGCGCGGGGCGGTCGTCGTGTCGGGTGGTGAGGAGGGTGAGCAGCAGGGCACGAGCTGCGGCGTAGGCGCCAGGCCCGACGAGTCCGAGGCCGTGCACGCGGGCCAGATCGAGAGCGACCTGCGTCCCTGCTCCGTGTATGGGAACGTCGAGGCCGATGTCCACCACCGAAGGCGAGTTCTTCAGCCCGGCGCCGCCCACGACCCGCACCTCACGCTCGGCCGGGGCCGCCGGGTCGGCGGGGTTAGCGTCCGGCTCGGTGTCCTCGTCATGCTGGGCGCGCAGGTGGGCCAGGCGCAGCTGGTAGACCACAGGCGCGACGGGCAGGTCGTCGCGGCGGCCGCTACCGGGCCGGTAGCGCGCATTGTGGCGGCGGCGCGCGAGCACCAGCAGGGCGCTGACGGCCGCGGCCAGGCCCAGGCTGACGAAGATCTCGGTGCTGCCGCATGCCGGGTCGTCGGCCGGCTTGCCCGGGCTCCCGGCGTCGGCAGCGGGCGTGGTGCTCGGACCTGGACTCGCGAGTGGAGGCGGCGGCGCCGGTGTGCTGGAGCCCCTGTCCGGTGGGGCGGGTGAGCTGCTCAGGGGCAGGCGGAGCAGGTCGCCGGGGTGAATGAGGTGAGGGTTGGTCAGGAGCCGCCCGCCGGGTTGGGAGCTGCCCTGGTTGAGGGTCCAGATCTCCGGCCACCGGTTCCCGTCACCCAGGCGGCGTTGCGCGATCCGCCACAGCGAGTCGTGCACCCCGGCCTCGGGTGCCCGGACTCGCTCCGTTCCGGGCTCGGCCGCGGGCACCGGTTGTTCGACGGCCGCAGCGACGATCGGCGCGTGCCCGGCTGGCGTGGGGGCGGCGGTCGCGGTGCGACCTAGGACCGCGACCAGCACTGCGCCGACGAGCACCGCCGCGACCCGCCGCAACGGTCCTCTCTGTAGCCGCAGGTCCGGCCACCGCGCGCCGCGGGCAACATCGAGGGTGCAGACGGCGATGTCGAGGACCAACATCAGCCACAGCAGCCAGGCCAGGCAGGCGAGCGCGTCGAGCAGGAACCTGCTCGACATCGGCGCCATCAGCACGGTGCCGATCTCGTCCAGGCTGGGCACGTGGTCCGGCAGCGGCCATCCCACGCCGTGGATCAGCGCCCACGGAAGCCCGTGCAGGAGCGCGGCCAGCAGCACCGCGGCGAGCAGCCCGCTCACCGTCCGGCCCAGCAGCCGCACGATCCCCAGGGCGCCGGACGCCGCTGTCATCAGGTGCTCGCCGCGCCGGCCGCGACCGCGGTGGAGTCGGGCGCGCCCGATGGCACTATGGGCGCGGCCACCGTGCCGTCATGCCGGAATTCCTTGCCGTTGGTGGGTTTCTGCTTCCTAGTGGGTGGTTTGCGTTTGCCGCCGCGGCGGGGTTTCGCCGCGTGGTCGCGCCAGCGTGCGAGGTCGGTGACGGGGATGTCGGTGACCTGGGACAGCTCGTCCACGTCGATGACGTCACCGGCCGAGGTGAGGGTGTCGCCGAGTTCGCGTTCGAGCTCGGCGAGCTGACCAGCAAGCTCCGCGTGCCGGCGCGCGAGCTCGCCGACGGTGGTGGCGGCGTGCGCGCGGCGGGCGCTGCGCGCGGAATCGGTTTCCTGGAGGCGGCGGGTGATCTCGTCTTCGGAGGTGACCATGCCGGTGTTCCCCTTTCGTGTTGGTGTTGCGGCGTTCAGGGGTCGATGCCGGTGACGCCGCGCTGGGGGTGTGCGGCGCCGCGGCCGTGGGTGTGGATGTCGGTGATGCCGATCAGCGAGAGCAGCTGGGGCCGGTAGGTGTCGGTGACCTCGACCGTGACCGTGTCCCCGGCCACCTGGACCGTGCCGGTCGCGCCGATACCGGCCAAGTACCGCTGCGCGAGGTCCCGCGCTCGCGCGGGGTCGACGCGGAGGGTGCCGTCGCTGCGGTAGGCGGCCAGGTCGAGGGCCTGTGCGCCGGCACGCGCCGCGGACTCGGCATGCCCGCTCACGCGGACCTTGCTCGCCAGCGCGAGCCCGCCATCCAGGCTCAAGCCGGCCAGGGCGAGCAGCCCGACCAGCAGCGCGAGCACGAACGCGGTCACGCGCCCATGCTCTGCACGCCACCAGGAACCTGGGCCGGTCATGGCGTCGCTCGGGCGGCGGGCTGTGATCGGTAGGTGTCGACGACCTCGCTGGCGCTCGATTCGAGGGTTTTCCCGCCGGGCACGCCGAGCAGCAGCGCCTGGCCGAAGTCGACGGTGCAGCGCACGTGGACGGTGACCGCGCCGCCCGGGGTCAGGGCTCCGGACAGGGTGGTGGCGACGTTACGGCAGACCGGGCCGGCCTGGGCGAGTGCGGCGCTCGCGGTGTCGCGGGCGGCGGTGGCGGCGGCCGCGGTGCTGCGTTGCAGGGTGGCGGCGCGTGCGGCTTGGTGGGCGGCGTCGTCGAGGCGCAGCCGGGCATCGACGCCGCGGTGCACCACCACGGCCACGAACACCAGCAGCATGACCAGTACCGGCGCCACCAGCACGGCCTCGGCCGTCACCGATCCGCGCTCGGCCACCCACCAGCGTCGCCACGTCGGCGCGGAAGTTGAACTCGGTCGAGTCAACGGACTTCCTCCCCTCACCAGCCGTGCGCCGTGGTGAGGTCGGGCAGGAAGCGTTCGACCTCACCGAACGCTTCGGCGTGCACGTGCAGATGCACGCCGGGCAGTACCGCGGCGGCCTCGCCGCGGATGCTCACCGCCACCGTGGCCGCGGTGCGGGAGACCGCGAGTTGCGGCTCGCGCAGGGGCCCGGCGGCGAGGTCGTCGAGCAGGCGCTGCCCGGCGGCTTGGCCGGCGCCGGTGGTGCCGTTCTGGGTGCGCGCGGCGGCCAGGGCTTGGGATGCGGCGGCCTGGGCGACGTGTGTGGCGTGGGACCACAGGGCGAACTGGACGATCGCCAGCAGGGCCAGCAACAGCAGCGGGGTGGCCAGCACCAGCTCGACCGTGACCTCGCCCCGGTCTCCGCGCAGCGCCCGGCGAACCCTCCCGGCTAGCATGGTCAGCTGCCGAGGCCGAGGTCGATCGAGTTGGCCTTCTGTGTCAGTTTCGCGACGATGATGGCGATGATCGCGATCGCGGCGATCGCCATCAGGGCGGTGACGATGACCGTGGTGGTGATCTCCCCGCGTTCCGGGTCACCCCGCAGCAGCGCGAGCCGCGCGGCCATCAGCTCCCAGACGATGCGCATGTGGTTCACCATTGGTGTGCCTTCTTTCCGTTGTTGTGCAGAGCTTTCACAGTCCATTGAGGACTTGGATGACGGCGGGGTAGGCGATGAATCCGAGGAAGCCGAGGAACAGCAGCGCCACCGGCATGGCCATGCGTTCGGTGGCGGCTTGGGCGTCGGCTTCGGCGTCGGTGACCTGGTGGGTGCGCAGTGCTTGGGCTTTCGCGGCCAGGGAGGCGCGAACGCGGGCGCCTTCGGTACCGGCCAGGGAGATCGACGCGGCCAGTTCGGACAGTTCGGTGATGTCGAGTTCCTCCCCGAGCCGGCGCAGCGTGGCCCAGGGGGTGGTGCGGGTCAGCTGGGCGGCGTGCAGCGCGCGGCGGATCTGGTCGAACGCCGGGCCGCGCCCGACGGCGGCGGCGTCGCCGAGGGCGGACTCGACCCCGGCGCCGCCGGCTAGGGTGATCCACACCAGGTCGAGGAAGGCGGACAGGGCGTCGCGGAATTCGCGCCGCAACCGGGTGGCCTTGGTCCGCACGTCGAGGTCCGGCACGAGGAACCCGAGCGCGGCGAGCACGAGCCCGGCCAGCAGCGGCACCTCCAGCCCCAGGGACAGCCCGCCCAGCGCCAGCAGCGCCTGCAGCAGCCACGGCGCAAGCAATCCGCTCAGCGCGAGG
The DNA here is from genome assembly GCF_003385175.1 of Amycolatopsis ruanii. Lineage (NCBI taxonomy): Bacteria > Bacillati > Actinomycetota > Actinomycetes > Pseudonocardiales > Pseudonocardiaceae > Amycolatopsis > Amycolatopsis ruanii. The sequence goes on along the minus strand of NZ_PQHY01000025.1, from coordinate 65,878 downwards.
AGAGCTTTCGACGCGAGGTGGGTGTCGACACCGCGCCCGGTGACCCGCAGATCGTTCTCGATCTTGACGACTGGCAGGCCGAGCGTGCGCAGCGCGGGCACGAACACCCGCCCCCATTTGGTGACCCAGGCGGCGTCGGACACGGCCGTGATCGGTGGGTCGGCCGGCCGGGTGCTGATGTGCGCGAGGCGGGCGCTCAGCGCGGGGCGGGGTGGCAGCGCCCAGATCAGGAGGAGCCACAGGCCGGCACCGGCGCCGGCGCCGAACACGAGCGCGGGGATCATGCGCCCTCACCTCCGCCGATGATCGCCATGCCCTCGCCCGACGGTGCGCGCGGGGTGTCGAGCGCGAGTACGCGGGCCCGGCCACCGCTGGTGGTGATGCGTGCCAGCCAGGCGAATCCGGCGGCGAACACGCCACCGAGCAGGAGCAACACGACCTGGCCGATGGCGGAGTTGTAGACGTCGAGGTAGGCGCGGTTGAACAGCACGACCCCGGCGGCGAAGGCGAGGGTGGTGGCGACGATGACCCGGACCGAGGTGCGGGTGCGGGCTCGCCCGGTTTCCACGCGCATCCGCATCGCGGCCTGCTCGCGGGCGGTGGTGGCGAGCGAGCCGAGCAGGTCGCCGAGCTGGCGAGCCTGGTGCTCGGCGGCCAGGACCAGCGCGGCGAGCACGAGGTCCGCGGTCGCGTCGTCCAGCTCGCGCGCCAGTCCCCGCAGCGCGGGCGCGAGACGCTGCCCGCTTTCCAGCCTCGCCGCCAGGCCGGTGACCTCGCCGCTGATCATCGACGGCGCGAGCGGCGCGGTGGCGAGGATGGCTTGCTCGAGCCCGGCCGCCGCGGACAGCACATCGCGCAGCATCTCCGTCCACGACGCGATCGCCTCGATCCGCGCGACCCGCCGGGCATGGGCACGGTCCGGCCCCACCAGCCGGGGCAGGAACCAGACCCCCGCCGCAGCCAGGACACCACCGGCCAGCCACCCGGTCACGGCGGCGGTCAGCAGCCCCGCACCGACCGCCAGCGCCAGCCGCACCAGCACCCTCCGGTCAGCGCCCCTCCCCCGCGCGGCACGGACAACGCCGCGACGCGACGGCGTCGCGCGCCAGCCGGCGAGGATGAGCAGGATCCCGGCCGCGGCGCCCAAGCCGAACGCGGCGGCCACGAGGACCTCGGTGTCGAGCGTCATGGCGTCCACCACCCCTCCGGCCGGGTCAGCAGGTCCGGGTCGAACCCGGCCGCGACCAGGTCGTCCAGGGTGTCCGCGCGCAACGCGCCGGGCACGGGCACCGCGCGGCGGTCGGGGCCGCGGCGGTAGACCTCGTTGGAGATCACCGAGCCGGCCTCGGCATCGACGACCTCCCGGATCGAGGCGATCACCCGCGTGGTGCGGTCGGCAGCGCGGTCGAGGTGCACCACGAAGTGCACCGCGCTCGCCACCAGCAGGGCGGTGGCCTCCAGCGGCAGCCGCTCCGGGCCCTGAGCCGCGTAGGAGGCCAGCCGGGTGAAGGCGATCTTCGAGCTGGAGGCGTGCAGGGTCGCCATGGAGCCGTCGTTGCCCTGGGACATGGCGTTGCACATCGGGATGACCTCGGGCCCGCGGATCTCGCCCACGATCACCCGGTCCGGGCTCATCCGCAGTCCCCACCGCACCAGCTCGGCCTGATCGATCGCGCCCTCGCCTTCCACGTTGGGCTCGCGGGCCTGCAACGCGGTGACGTCGGCGTGCAGCTCCGGGTCGAGGCCCAGGCCGAGTTCGAAGGCGTCCTCGACGGTGACGAGGCGTTCCATCGGGTCCATCTCCGCGGCCAGGGCCCGCAGCAGCGTGGTCTTCCCAGCCCCGGTGCCGCCGGTGATCAACACGTTCTTGCGGGCCCGCACCACCGCGCGCAGAAACCGCTCCAGCCCGGCATCGAGCGTGCCGCGGCGGCGCAGCTGGGCGAGGGTGGCGGTGAGGTAGCCGTGCCGGCGGATCGTGCACGCCGTCACCCCGCCCGCCGTCAGGCCCAGCACCGCGAACAGGCGTTCCCCGCCGGGCAGCTGCAGGTTCAGCGCGGGCGAGCCGCGGTCGAACCGGCGCTCCTCCGACGAGGCGCGCGCCGCCAGCGTGCGGATCAGATCGGTCAGCTCCTCATTGGACCCGGCCACCGGGGCGACTCGCGCGCGGCGGCCGTCGTTGTACTGGACGAACACCTGGTCGTAGCGGTTGACGGCGATCGTCTCCACGGTCGGATCGGCCAGCAGGGGCTGCAGGCCACCGAGGCCGAACACCTCGCCGAGCACGTGCTCGACGACCCGCTCCTCGGCCTCCGAATCGACCAAGGTGCGTCCGGCGAGCAGCTCGGCCTCGCTGTGTGCGGCGATCGCGGCGTCGAGGACCTCCCGGCCGAGCTCGCGGCGCCGCTGCACGCTCGACCCGCTGGCGCCGTCGGTCTCGACGCGGCCAGGCAGGTCCGTGGTCAGTGTCTGCCGGAGCCGGGCTCGCAGCCGCTGCTCGGCGTCGTCGGGCCCGTCGGCGAGCGGGGCCACCAGGTGCAGATGATCGATGTGGGTCATGTGCGTGGTTCCTTCCCCGGCTGGTGTCCGTTCCGCGACGGCTCGCCCGCCTGCGGTGTCGGCACCGGCCGCAAGCGGTAGAGGCCGGGCCCGGGCGGGCGGATCACTGCCCCGCCGGGCAAGCGCACCTGCTGAGCGGGCACGCCCGGCACCACAGCCAGCCCGGGTGGAGCCGCCTGAGCCGGTGCCGGGGGCGGAGTGGTCAGCGTGCGGGCGAGCGCGGCAGCGGCGCGCGCGAGACCACCACCGCGGCGGCGAGCCGAGGGCTGGTGTCCGGCCAGCGCCGCCGCGGCGGCCGGGTCGTGCGGGATGCGGCCGATCGCCGGCACGCCCAGCTCGCGTTCGACGTCGCTGGTCGGGTAGCCGTGCCCGGTCAGCAGCAGCCCCGGCCGCGCGGTCCAGTGGGCCAGCTCGCTCAAGCGGGCGGCGGCGTGCGCGAGAGCGTCCGCGTGGGTGCCGGTGAGCAGCACCAGCGCGTCCGCGCGGCGCGCGAGCGCTTCGGCCGGCGAGCCCGGGTCCAGACGCCCGCAATCGGCCAGCACCACCACCCCGGGCTCCCGGGCGGTCGCCTCGATCAGCGGCTCGCCCGGCGCGGTCGCCAGGGTGGTGAGCGCGGCGCGGGCGTGCGCCGCGCCCGGCGGGGGGAGCAGCACCCGCGCACCTCCCGGCAGAGCCTGGGTGTGCTCCCACACCAGCCCGAGCGCACGCCGGCGGCGCGCGGCGGCGGCGAGGCTGACCAGGCCGGGCGTCGGGGGCAGGCCGAACCGCATCGCCAGATCACCCCCGCTCGGGTCCACCTCCGCCACCAGGCGACGCTGCGGCGTGGTGTCGGGCCACTGCGCGGCCAACGCCACCGCCGTCGTGGTCACTCCGGGCGAGCCCTTCAGGCTCATCAGCGCGACGAGCATCAGCGACCACCACCCGCGGGCTGCATCACCAGCGCGAGCTGCCCGGCCGGCACCTGCGCCAGCTCGGTCGCCGCCGTGGACTCCAGCTCCAGCGACACCACCGTCGCCTGATCGGTCCCCGTCGGTGCGACCCCGATGACCGTCGCGTGCCACGGCGCGCCTCCCGCGCTGGATTTCGCCGTGTCGGCCGTGGTGTCGGCGATGACGACGACCGTCACCCGGGTCCCGGCGGCCAGTTCCGGCGGGAACTGGCCCGGCTTCACCGCGACCGCCGCCGCCGCCCGCCCCGCCGCGGGGACCACAGCATCGCCGACGCTGTCCGGAGTCAGCAGCGCCCCCGGCCCGAGGCTGGTCGCCATCGGACGGCCCAGCACCGCCGACGCCTCACCGGCGGGCACAGTCGCCACACCCGGTGCCGCGGCAACGTCGACGCTGCGCAGATCGGCGGTGGTCAGCACCTGGCCGACGCCGACCGGCCGCGCTACCACCAGCACCGCGACCCGGTCTTGGCTGCCGGTGGTCCACCACACCGCGCCCCCGACGCAGCACACCACCAGCAGCACACCGAACAGCAGATGAGGCAGGCGACGGCGCCGACGACGAGGTGGCGTCCCCGGGGAACCGGTGGAATCCAACCAGGCCCCCGGCCGCTCGACCGCAGCCGTGTCACCGCCAGTGTGGATGTCGGTACTGGTCACGTGCGCCTCCAGGCATAGCTCACCCGCACCACGCATCTCGAATGCGCAGCCGGAAAAAGGAAAAGAACGAATTCAGTTGAGGGGCGGGGGTTATCCCGTTCCGAGTGCCTGCGCCTCGGCGACCCGGAAGGACGCCTCCGCGCTCGTGGTCATGTCCGGGAACGTGCCCGACTCCCCCGCACCAGACCACGTGACACGCCACCGCACCGTGGCCGTCGCCGGGAACCGCTCGCCCGGCGCCGAGGCCGAGGACCGGTGGAAGGTGTATCCGCAGTCCGGCGACGCCGCTTCCGGGTCACCACCGGCGGGAAACGGCGTGCCCGGCCCCGCACACGTCACCGTGGCGCCATCACCCATCGACCACGACACCGAGGTCGGCGTCGCCTCCGCGGTGACCGACACCCCCGGCACCGACGCCGTCGCCGACCTCGGCTGCCACACCGCCCGGTCCACCCACAACCACGTCGGCAGGCGCACCAACTGCGTCCCCGCCGGACTCGACGCGATCACGGGACTCGGCAACCGCAACTGCGAACGCGCCTGCTCCGCCAACTCCTCAGGCGACGGCAACGCCACGGCACCCGGCGTCTGACCATCCGGAATCCACACCGGCGAGCGGAACAACGCATCACGCCCACCCGGGCCCGCGCACTGGTAGACGTACCAGGCCCCGCGCTCCCCCGGCGCCTGCGCCAACACCGCACCCCCGGACCGAACACCGGCCCGCGCCACGAACCGCACGCCCCCGGCGCTCTCGCCACGACGGTGGCTGACCGTCGCCACCCCATTCGACGGCGGCTGGTAATCGCTGCGGACGTAGGCGCAGTTCGCAAGACCGGACTCGCCACCGACGATACGGTCGCCAGGTGCGGCTGCAGACGGATCGGAGCCGCCGGTTTGCGGCTTCGCGTCGCCGCGATTCGGCGCAGGGCGAGCTGGAGGCTTGCCCGATCCGCTTCCGGCCGTGCCGGCGCCGAGGTCGCAGTATGGCGAGGGATCGCTGCTGCAATCGACGCTGCCCCAACCACTTCCGAACGCGGGCGTCGCGCATCCAAGGACGACAACCAGCGCAATCGTTGTCGCGGAGCCTGTTCTTCTCAGCATGTTCCCACGTCCTGGATGGCGAAGTCGGTAACCTTCCAGGAGCCATCAACGGCCTTCTTCACCATCGCGTTGATGTGGCGGCGTCCCCCAGGGCCGTCCTCGGCAGGCTGGCCGTTGTCGATCCGGTACTTGAGCCAATGGCTGTCGTCGCCGCAATCGACGATGTTCACGGTCGTGGGGTTGTCAGCCGGTTCGACTGACTCGACCTGCGGGCTGTTCTCCGGCTTCCCCTTGGTGACCAAGCCGTTGTACCGGTCGGCGTAGAGGCCACGGGACATCTTTGACAGAGCCTCGGCGGTCGCATTCCGAGCGAGCTTCGACGATTGCCAGTCCGACGTGGTTGCCGCTTCAGCCATGTCGCTCCACATCCCCAGGTAAGCGGCGATGGCCAACTGCTTCGCAGTGTCGGCCGGATCGGCGACGGCGGTCGTGCTGCCCGGCAATGAGGCCTGGGAGGGCGCGGTCGGGGAAGCTTGGCTCGCGCCCTCTCCAGAGCTGCAGGCCCCCAGGGTGATGCTGGCGGTGGCGGTAAACACGGCCAAGCCGATGCGGGCCTTCCTCCAATTCATCACATACCCCCAGGTCATCAACGGTCGTGGTTGCGCTCTGAGTACGACCCTGACCGCTCGGGTGGTACTGGTGGCCTGGCCCGCGGAAAGTTCACCCGTTGGTTTGAGCGAGCAGGCGCTCTGCGGCAAGCAGGGCACGATGGCGTGCAGGGTGACACGGAGGGACGCGGGATGGTGCAGTCGGCAGGCGCGGTGTGGTGGACGCTCGGCGCCGCCGTCGCGGGGTTGGTACTGGGAGCCGCGGCGAGCACCCTGACCCGCCAGTTCCTGGCGCAGCCTCGCGCCCTTGCGGGAGCCCGATGGTTCGGCGGCGCGCTGACGGCGGTCGTGCTGGCGTTCCTTGCCTGGCGGAACGGGAACCGTGACGAGTTGGTGGTTCAGAGCCTGGTGACCGTCTTGGGGGTTCCGCTCGCGATCATCGACTGGTGCGAGCATCGCCTGCCCCGCGCCTTGGTCCTGCCACAACTGGCTGCAGCGGCCGTCGGGTTCGCGGCCCTGTCCATCGTCCGCGCAGAACCCGAGCCGGGGCTCCGTGCCCTTGTAGCCTCGGTAGCGCTTGCCGCAGCATTCCTCGCCCTGGCTGTCGCTACAGCGGGTGGAGTGGGCGCCGGGGACGTGAGCCTTGTCGCCGTCGTCGGCCTGGTTTGCGGCTGGCTGGGGTGGCCGCAGGTTCTCGGGGCGCTCGTCGTGGCGCTTCTGCTTGCCCTGTGCCTCGTGGCCATTCCAGCGACCCGCGGACGAGATGAGGGTGGAGCGGCGGTCGTGCCCTTCGGGCCGTGCCTGCTCGGCGGGACTCTCACCATGGTGCTGGCCGCCGGATGATCTCGGCTCGGCCGAGTCCGTCCCGGCGTCACTGGCTGCCGTCATCGTACTGCTCCAACCGTGGTCGAAGGTGTCGAAGAGGAGTGGTCATTGTCGGTCGCTCGGGGTCTTCCGCCTGGGTGTCCGCGGGCAAAGTGGCATCACGGGTGATCTCTAGGCCGGTGACTGGTTGCCATGTCGAGCAGGTAGCGCACCAGACGTAGGGCGGAATTCTCGTCGGTTCAGCGCCGCCCTGGTCGACATCGTCGACGTCGTCGAGCTCGCGGGTGTGGGCGCAAGCGAGTACGAACTGCACCACTGGCTTGTTCCTTCCGCGACTCGGCCTGCGCCGTGAGGGTGGGAGAGCCGGGTGCCGCCCCGGGGGCAGGGCGTCACCCGGCTAGCGCGGACTGGCATCGTCGGTCCCCCGAATGAACCGACGAGCTTCTCGTTGACCAAGGCCCGCACTACTCCACTGTGGACCACGAATGAGCGACGGGGAACTCCGTTCGAGGGACAAGCTTGTGCTGTTTCCGGTGCTGTTTCTGTGCCGGTTCTGTCAAGTCGACAACGACTGTCAACTAAGAGATCAGAGCGTGTCCAGCTTGGCAGCTCTGGCGCGGACGTCGAGGGTGCGAGGATCGTGCAGGGATTCGAAGATGCTCGCGGCCTCGTGGTAGCAAGAGCGGGCCAACGGGACATCGCCGAGCTTGACCAGAGCCTCTGCACGGGCGACGAGCGTCTCAGCTTCCGCCCAGCGCTCACGGCTGACCCGCCGGAGTCGCAGCGCGGCGTCGAACTGGGTCAGTGCGGCGCGGTAGCGTCGCTGCTGCAACAGCAGCATTCCGTACTGATGGTGCACCAGACCGAGCACGGGTGGCACCGCGACCTTCTGGGCATGTGCAAGGGCGTCCGCGGCAGCGCGAGTGGCGGCGGCGATGTCGCCCGCTGCCTGATGCACGTGCGCCAGCGTGGCACCCGTGAAGGCCAGGCCGAGGTCGAATTCCTGGCCGGCGAAGAGATCCTGGGCTTCGGCGAGGCACTCACCTGCCTCCGCTCGCTCGCCTCCGGCCATCAGCGCCGCCCCAAGCGCGAACAGCGTCCAGGCCCGGACGCGCTCGTCATCCCCGCGCAGCCGCATTGCCTCCCGGAGGTGGTTGATCGCTTCTTCCGTGCGGCCGAGTTCGTGCTGCGCCCAGCCCAGGCTGTGCAGGCACCAGGCGACACCCCGGGCGCTGCCATCGCGCCGCGCGGCGGCCAAGCCGTCGGTGGCCGCTGTCAGCCAGGTCCCCCAGTTCTTGGTCACGTAGAAGTAGGGCAGGAACAGGGTCGGCAAAGCCCACGCCGCGTCGCGCGCAACGTGGCTGCGCGCTTGGCGGGCGATGTGGATCGCCGTCTCGGCCTCGGCATCGCACCAGGCGATCGCCGCGTCGTAGCCACCGTTGTCAAAACGCAGCGGCTCGATCCCGGCCTTGTCGCCGGCGGCCAGCTCGCGCCCAGACCAACCGGGTGCCAGAGCGTTTCCCGCATGCCAGGCGGTCGCGAGGTACCAGTTGAGAACCCGGTCGTGCGCCCGTTCGAGTTCGGACAGGGGCTCCTCGACCACGGCGCGCTGGTGTGCGTAGGCCCGCAGCAAGTCGTTCATGCGCAGCCGCCCGCCGTGGGCGTTGTCGAGCAGGTGCGCGTGGCGCAGGACCTCCAGCATCGCCCGGGAGCGCTCCCCGCTCAACCCGGTGAGCGCTGCCGTGGACTCCACGCTGGCCAGCCACGCCGGGCTGAAGCCGAGCAGCCGGAAAACTCGGCGAGCCTGCGGCGGGAGGGCGAGGTAGGACAGGTCGACGACAGCGTGGATGCTGACCGACGGCTCCGGTGAGGCGAACAGGTCCAGCCGGCGCGCGTCCGCGGCCAGCTCCTCTGCCAGGCCCGTGAGCGAGCCATGGTGCCGTTGCCGGATGTGCTCGGCCGCGATCAGCACCGCCATGGGCAGCCGTCCGCAGCGCTGGACGACCGCCTCAGCCGCGCGCCGCTCGGCCATGACCCGGGCGTCGCCGATGCGCCGCCCGAGCAGGGACAGGGCCTCCTGCTCGCTCAGGGGTGGCAGTTCGAGGTGGAGGCCGCCGGTGTGGAGCAACAGGCCCGGCTGATGCTCCCGGCTGGTCACGACCACCGCGCTACCTGCCCCTGGGAGTAGGTGCCGGACCTGGTCGTAGTTGGCGACGTTGTCGAGTACGACCACCGCCGGCCGCTGAGCGAGCAGCGAGCGGTAGCTCGCGGCGCGATCGTCGATCGAGCCGCGGAGTGCGTCCGGACCGGCGCCGAGAGCGTGCAGAAAAGCATCGAGGACCTCGTTCGGCTCCGCGGCCGTGCCGGGCGCCAGCCCGCGCATGTCGGCGAAGAGGCATCCGCCCGGGAACCGGCCCTGCACCCGCGCGGCCCATTGCAGAGCCAGCTCGGTCTTGCCCACCCAGAATACGCCCTCGATCACCGCGGTCACGGCCGTCCCCGGACGCGCCTGCGTGATCAGCGCGGTGTCGAGTTGATGCAGGAACTCCTCCCGGCCGACGAAGTCGGCCGCGGCTGCAGGCAACTGCATCGGCCGTGCCGGCGGACGGCGCCCGGCATCCTGCTCGCGGGCGATGCGTTCCAGTTCACCGTCCGCTCGGAGAGCCGAATCGATTGCCTTGACCGCTTCCGGTGACAGCCGCCTGTGCCCGTGCAGCATCTTCGACAGGTAGCTCTCGCTGTAGCCGACCGCGTGGGCGATGTCCCGCACCGACATGCCGCGCTCGCGGCGCAGCCTGTGCACCGCCGTGGCAAAGCTGTTGATCACCCGCATACCTCTCCCCCACGGCGAAGCAGCTCCTCACCACACCGAATGAGAAGACCCACGCACAGCAGCCGCCGGGGACCGGTTCGCCGCCCCCTCGGGCGACAACCGTGAACAGCTGAAATTCATTTGTGTAAGCCAGCAGCTCAGCAATGAAGATCTACTCGACGCCTCCTGAATACGTCACCACACGACACCGAGCAACGAACATGACATCAGGTGCACCCGGACGGGTTACAAGTCCCAGTAGGACCACTCGCGCGGCCTAAGCAGAACTACTCAGAGCCCACTGCCCGAAGCGGTCGGCCCGCCCCGAAAGATCCGCCAAGCAGGTCGGCGCCGACTCCCCTCCTGAGCAATGCCGGAGCCTCGGGCGCGACGAACGTCCCCTTCGCGGGCACCGTGTAGAGCAAGCCCAGGTCCCGGAGAATCCGAGTCCCATGCCGGACCGTCCCCAGCGCATACCCGAGCTCCTGCGCCAGACGCCTCTCCGCAGGAAGCGGGCGGTGGGGCCGCCACTCGCCACTCTCGATCCGAGACTTGATCTCCTCCGCGACGAGCATGTAGGCGAACTCGGGAGTGCGCTCGCGCTGGCTCATCGCCAGCTCCCCCTAACCCGCCCCCAACCGTTCTCCGCATTGAGCTTCGTCTTGACCCGTTGCGGCTTCGCATGACGACCTAATTCCTTTCGCCGCGATCGCGAGTTCGAAGCGGGAAACAGACCGCGAAAAGACACACGGGGCCACATGATCGACCTTCTTCCAATTGTTGGTGCCAACCGGTGCCGATTCTGGCACCACCCAAACCGTGCATTAGCGCAATACGAGCTGGCAATAGCCCAAGCGGGTCGTTCGCACAAAGAGAGTGTGATCGGTACTCTTCACTTCATGGCGAGCGATGACCGAGAGGCACGAGCGGGCAACGAGCAGCCACTGGCCAGACTGCTGCGCTCTCACTGGTCGGCCCGGCAGCCACAGGAGAGCCTGCGCTCCGTCGCCCAGCGACTGGGCGTAGTGCACACCACGCTCGGCCGCTGGCTGGACGGCTCGCGCACGCCGTCGGAGGACCAGGTGAGGGCCCTTGCCGACGTTCTCAAGATCACAGGACGGGCCCGCGACGACCTCCTGAAGCTTGCTCAGTGGTCCAGCGCACGCGGCCGCACTGCAGGACTATTAGGCATCTCGGATGCCTTCACGGAAATCCTGAACCTCGAATCGCAGGCCAGGACCGTAGCGGAGTGGTCACCTCTTCGCATCCCCGATCTTTTACAAACAGCGCACTATGCGCGGAACACCTCGAAGGAAAACGCCGCTCATGGCGCAACGCTGAAACTCGGACGCCAGAGCGTACTTCTCGAGAACAAGACGATTCACTACAGGGCCTATCTCGGAATGCCGGCACTGACATCCCGAGTGGGAGGCAAAAGTGTAATGGCCGAGCAGATCGAGAAGCTGCTCGTCGCCTCTGAGCGGACTACCACCGAGGTTCGGCTCGTGCCGAATGATCTTGACTGGCACGATGGCCAACTGGGCGGGTTCGTCCTCTATGAGCGCGAGGACGAACCTGCGGTCGTGCACATCCAACACCTTGGGGCGTCGACGTACTTGACCTACCCAGAAGTCGTCGCCCAGTACCGCGCGCTGCTGGCCGAACTCGACGCCCTGGCGCTGACACCTCAGGAGACGCGGCAGCATCTCGAGAACGTCCTCCAGGCGTTGATCGGAACAAATCGCCCTCAGTCTGCCCGCCATTCCCCTCGGAAACCGCGATCATCACAATCTTGAGCTACACTCTTCGACCTCAATCGGCCGTCAGACTCGCGTCGCCTTGATCGCGACGAACCCGTCGATCTTCGCCACGTCGCGCAGGCCGAACTAGTTCGACAGGGTTGCGTCCGCCTTGACGGTCGGCAGTGCCATCGCCGGCCGCGCGTCGCAACGTACCCACACCCTCCGCACTGACTCTCGCTCCGGCGCCCACGTCGGTGTCAGCGCATCCTGCTGCTGGGCCGACTGGAGTTGCGACAGAACCGTGACGGACCTTGTACATGCAGTCGTAACGGCAGCAAGAGCCTTGATCAGGCGGCCTGGGACCTCCCGAGCGGCATCACCAGAGCGAACTTGCAGGACGCAGTCGACGGCGTCCAGCGCTATCGTGCCGACGGCCTAGGTCAAGACGAGGCCATCGCTCAAGCATCCGCCGGGCTGGTTTGGTCGTGCCACCACTGACCTTCATCGAAGGTGCACGCCGAGGCCATCCGCAAACGTAACTGGTCACGGAACCGATCGAGATGAACCCACCCGCTCGCCAGGTAACGCCGCACTGCTCCGCCGCGATCGATCAACGTGGTCGATGATGCGGAGCGTGCGGAACTTGCCCGGCAGTTCGCAGCTGACATGCAGCGCGGGGTGATCGAGCTAGCTCGGCTGGGCTACGACGCCAAGTTGTTCCGACACCATGCTCGCCGAGCACGGGCCCATCGAAGCGGCCCGCCGCCTGGTCCTGGCCCGCGACCCCTCGTATGGCCTGTGGCGGCTGAAGACACTCCGACGGCTGCACATGAGCGTCGAGATGTGGGTCCTCCTGCCCTGGTACAAGCCATTGTTCGACGACACCGTCCGCAAGCAGGCCGAAATCAAGCTCCGCCAACTCGATGTCGACGTTGAAGCTGAGCTGGACCGGCTCGTCCGTAAGCTCGAGCGGCCGGAATGATCGCGCGAGCGCGCCCCCAACCGCGGCCAGCAGGTGTCCTGGCACTTCGAGAGCCCCTTCGTCAAACGCGAGGCGGGCGGACGCCGATCCGCTCGGGCCACCGTCGAGAGGGAGCCACGCCATGAGCGGCGCGCCTACCCTTCAGCGGCTCATCGATGCCGCGACGGGTCTTTCGCTTCAACCGCGTGGTCCGCGATGGAGCCACCTGTCACTGTGCGTCCTAGACGCCGTCTTCTCTATCGGGGCCCGCTACTCCAACGTCACCCGCCTCTGCTGGCGTTACGCCAACTATGCGGCTCTGCCTGACCCCCTGCTGCCCGCGGATGAACTGGGCACCATCGTTGGAACGCACCGCGAGCAGCCGCTCGATGATCTCGTGACCCATATTCGGTCCACCGACCCCGAAATCTTCGCCAGCACCGTCCTCCGCCACCGCGGCCGCACCAGCACGCGGAACGGGATCCTCAAGGCGGAAGCGGTCTTGCACTACGCCGACATCCTCACAAACCACCACGTCGACACAATCGGCGACATCCCTGCTCTCCTCTCCGACGACGCCCGGTTGGCAATGGTCGAAGACGCCCTGCGCCGCGTACCAGGGAACGGCGGCAACGACGTGCGACTGAACTACCTTTGGATGGTGTCCGGCGATGATCACCGGGTGAAGCCGGATCGCATGGTGCTGCGTTGGCTCACTCACCACCTTGGCCAACCGGTCACTGCCCGAACTGCGCGCGAACTACTGGCCGCCGTAGCCGCCCGCCTCAGCTGTACGCCCTGGGAGCTCGATCATGCGATCTGGCGTGTCCAGTCCGGCCGCCGGTGATCCCCGACCGTCCTACACCGTAACGGCCTTCTCCCTGCGACGCCGGAGTTGTAACGACACCGGAGGCCCGCTCGATCTTGCCCTCGTGCACCCAATCACCCCCCGACGTCCGACCCCGGGGACACCCTGGATCAAGACAGCGTTCGCCGGGTGTGCCGCGATCGTCGCAAGCGGGTGCACTGGCGCGCCCACACCCATCACCGTGACCGTCACCGCCCCGCCTCCGAGTCAGACCGCAACGCTAACTACTTGTGACGGATCTTCCGTCTCGATGCCGGTTCAGTACACACTGACCTGCGCGGACGCCAACACCTGGCTCGACAAGCTGCAGTGGACAGGCTGGGGCACGCCCACGGCGCACGCAACCGGTGAGCTATGGCAAAACGACTGCGAACCGAGTTGCGCCAGAGGCCAGTTCGTGCAGTACCCCGCCTCGGCGACCGCAACCGACATGGTCAACGGTCACTACACCTGGCTGGAAGTTAGCGCTCCCCAGGCGCCAGGAGGTCCGTACGACTACGTCATCGACTCCCAAGGACCGCGATAGGCAGGCGGTCCATCGCTGACATGGTAGGTACTGCCGTTAGGAGCACATCGCGAGCAGGTCGGCGGCAAAGGAGGTGAAGGCGAAGTGCTGCCCACCGTACCCGTCCACCAGTTCAGTCACGAGCCCCTCGGACTGGGCGATCATAGTGTTGATAGCCAAGAAGGCATAGTCAATACTCTCGCGATGCACGTACGACAGGGGAGCCACTGGGATTAGTATGTGCGCAACCACCGTGTGCACCTTGTCGCACACCTCCAGGGTGTACATCTTGCCGAAGAACATGCCCTGAACCTTGTCGTTGACGAACTCGAGCACCTCGGGGGTTATGCGGAATATTCAGTGCGAGTCCGCAAGTCATGGAAATGAAGGCACTGTCGGACTGCTCTGCGATCCACAGGACGGTCAGGACACGGCCGTCGCACTGCACGAAGTAGAGCGTCTTGTTGCCTATCTCTGACCTTCCCATGAGCCGTTGTACTGGTGGTCGAGGAACGCGGCCATCAGGTCAACAGCTTCAGTTTCATTCATTTCCGCGACCCCTCTCGCCCTGAACTCACAAGAGTGTCGTCGACCAGTGCCAGCGCGTTACCGCCTCCGCGAACCGGCACGCCGTAGCGTCAATCCGCAACTTTCTTTCCGATCCCGCCGGTCTTTGGCCTTGTCCCTCGCTAACAATCGTCACGCAGCCCTGCGCCGTCTGTAACGACGAGTCGGTCGAGGCGAGTTATCGGCTACCGGGCGCGCTCCTGCCGGAACACCAGGGCGCGCATCCTCTCATCAGGCAGGTGAACGGTGGACCTCAAGAACCTTCCCGAGCCTGATAACGCGGTCTGGCTCTACACGGCCTACGCCCGTCGGCAACCTCTTGTCGATGGAGGTCGGGTACCACCGGGGCCGCGGGGTCGACTTCTAGTCTGTGCCACTGGGCTCTCTCACGCGGCTGCTGCGGGGGACTGGGTCTCTCAGGGCCTACCTTGCAGTGTGCCTCGTTGCTCTCCTCGCTGCATATCGCCGACGAGCGATCAGGACCCCAGAGCACGCGAGAAACCTCGCCCTGGTGCTTGCCCTGCCGGTGCTGCCGTTCGCCCTGTTCGGCACGCTCGGCGGCGCCATGATCCTCGTTGATTACCTCGGATACCTCGACATCTACGCCAACACCTTCACGAAGGATCAGGTCGTCATGGTGTTCGTCTTCGGCGCTCTGTCCATCAGCTACATCTTGGCGTGCCGGGCAGCGCTCCGGGTTCCCCAGATCGTCGTGTCCTTCTGGCGCCAGCCACCACGACATGCCCGTCCCGAAGACGACTACCGCCGGCCAAGCACCGAGCTCAGGTAGCTATCGCCCGCTCACGACCACACGCCCGAGAGGAAAGCCAAGATGGGTCTCTTCAGCCGACGCAAGCAGCAGGATGACGCACCTCCGGCTGCGCGTAGTTCGATCAGCCAGCAGGACCTACGGCGCGCCGATGAAGTCCTATCTGCCTGGGAACAAGCCATTGGGACGACGGATCAAGCCGTGCGGGCCGCGACGCTGAGGGGCTCGAAAGCCGGCGGTTTCGTCAGCTTCGAACACAGCCTCCGACACGGCGAGGCCGACGTCAATGGCCCTTGGCGCTGGTTATCGGCAGTGGCTGCGGCGGCCGGCAACCAGGGCGACAGCATGCTCGCTGCCCGCGTCTTCCTCTTCGCCTACTTCTGGTGCGAGCAGTTCGTCGCAATTATGTCGCTGGCAGACTGCGCTGAACTCGGTCTTGGCAGGACGCCGAACGACCTCATGGCCGAGATCGCCTCAACGGGATTGGTCTGTCTCGAGCGCCTGGCACCGGAGACGGTCGTCGTCGACAGCATCACGGGCGTCGTCCGCGTCGAAAACCTCAGCGACGCCGCAGCCTTGACCATAACTGACCTGCACAAACAGGGCGAACAGGTTGAGCCCGAGGTTCGCCTCCGCGCCGAGGAAATTCTGCAGAATCGTACGTAACCAGCACATGCCAGCGGCGTGTGAAAGGTGCGCGCGGTGCACTCGGAGCCCAGAGCGAGCAACGGCCGATCTTGCCGCGTTCGATCGTCCGTGGTGAGCTGAAGCTCATGCGTCGATGGGATCCCCTCAACGATCGGCAGCTGGACCTTCTCAAGCGCGTCGACGCGGGCGAAGACCTCAGCGGCCCGGACCATGCGAACCTGCGCCACTCAGCCAACGCTGTCCGCGACCGCGGCCTCATCACGGTCAGCCGGCGCGGCGGCGTCTGGCGAGCCGAACTTACCAAGGCCGGTCGCTTCTACCTTGATCACGGCCACCACCCCGACGACCCGCGGTTCACATCCCGCATGACGACCGGTTCCGCAGTCACGGCCAAGCCTGCCCCGTCGCAGAACACGGACGATCTCGACGGCGAGCTCGCTGAACCGGCGACCGCACGAGCCAACTCGCGCCAACCTCCCCGCGCCACGATCAAGACGACCGAGCGGCGCCGAGCCGAAGCGACGGAACTGATCGAGCACCTCACCGTGCACGAGGTCTACGTCGTCAAGGCCCCAACGGAGGCAGACCTCGCCCGCTGGCGCAAGATCGTTGACTTCGCCAAGCGCCATGACCTCGTGCCCGAGGGCCGCTACATCGAGAAGATCCGCCAGTGGAATCAGGGCCGCGATCTTCACATCTGGCTCCGGAAAGGCCGTCCCGTCAACGTCAAGCGCGACGGGCTTGACCTGCCGGCCATCCCGGTCGCCGAGACCCTGCGGTCACCGCATCCGGTCGTCGCCGACCTCCGGGATGACAAGGGCCGGCTCGTCATGCCCAAGCCCTCGCGCCATCGCTGTCTCCTCGTACTCCAGGCCCTCGCCGCGGAAGCAACCCGGCGGGGCCACGTGGTGAAGAAGAAGCCCGTCGACCAGCGTCATCACCACCACTACTACGGCTACGGTCCGCGGCCGACGGGACCTCAGTACTCGCGGCGCGAGGGCCAGCTCACGGTGGTCATCGACGGGTTCGACTTCGACGTCACGGTGCAAGAGGCAAGCCCCAACTCGGAGGATCCCGAGAAGAAGAAGCGGCTCGTACTCGAGCTGCCCGTGTACCGCTCCGAGGGCCGGCAGTATCGCTGGACAGATGGCAAGACCCGGACTATCGAGGACGGGCTGCGGCAGCCCTCCACGAGCTGGAGACGCGCGCCAGCGAAGCCCGGCAGCGCCAACTCGACGAAGAGCGCGCCAAGGCGGAGCGCAAGGTCCGCTGGGAACGGGCCATGGCCGTGGCGAGACAGAAGGCTACGGAGGCCTACTACGGCAAGATCCTCGACAACCAGGTCGTGCGGTGGCAACGCGCGAAAGAGCTCCGGACCTATCGGGCCGAGCTCGCGCAACGTCTGGAAGACGCTGGCCCTGATGAAGACCTCGACAGCACGCGTCAGTGGCTGGGGTGGATCGACCAGCACATCACGAGGACCGACCCCACAGAAACCCTGCCGGACATGCCGGCCACGCCGGAGCTGACGCCGGATGATCTCAAGCCCTACCTAGGCTCCTGGAGCCCTCACGGCCCCGAGGCCAACGTCAACAGCTGGCAAAGACAGTGGTGACCGGGCCTTCTAGCGCGATCCTCCAGTGGCGGCTCGTTTTCGAAGCTCGGTTAGCCGCTTGGACAGGGGTCAAGCAGGGCGGCATGGACGGCCGCGGGCTGCGGTATTCGCGCCACTCGTCGGTGCGCAGCACGCCGTTGCACGTGATGGTCTTCTCGCGCCATGTGCTGGCGCCGTCCAGTCGCCGAGCAGTGGGGTAATCGAGATCACGCTGCTTCACCTCGACCGGTACGACGTTGGCGCCGAACCGCGGACGTTGTTCGAGACCGTCTCGTGTCGCAAGTCAACCGCCACCAGACGTCCTGAGCCGAGCAGCCACACCTCGAAGGAGCGCTTCGTATACCGCGTTGAGCGTATCGACCCCGCGGTGTCCTGGAGCAGCTGTTCTTCCTGGTCCTCCGAGAACACCCGCCACCCGTCGATGACCTGCTGTCGATCCGGCGCTTCGACGACCTCGGCCTTCGCTCTGCGGAAGAGCCCGCCAGGTGTTGGCCTCTTGACCTGCTGCGCCTCGCGCACTACGACGGAATCCCGGGGCACACCTGCACGCCTGAGATCAGCCGCAACCTTGCGTGCGAACCCCTGCAACCTTCGAAAAGCCAGCGCTTCGTCCGGCGTCTGATTGCTTGCCACCCGGGCCCCTCAACTCACTGCGGTCAGGGACGCGGACACGTGGTAGCCAGCCGGCTGGAGGGCTACCACCTGCTCGAACCCCGTGAAGTTCAACAACTAACGCCCGCTGGTCTTCGGTTGGTTGCTTGCGTTGACGCCCTGTTCGATGTCGTCCGTGCGCTTCTCGCGCTGCTTCTTCGATTCGCGCTCAGCGTCCATCGCGTCCTCGACGCTGCGCACGATGGGCGGAGGTTCCGGCGGAAGAGGAACTGGCATGCTATTCGCTCCTTCAGCGGGCCCCGGCCGCAGCCAAGGCAGGGTTAGCAAGTCGTAGTCGGTTCTGCCGATCCAAGCGTTACCGGCTCGACCGATTGGGGCTGCTTCGCCCGTAGCAGTAACAGACCACTCGTCGGGAACGCTTGATTGGGCAAAGGCAGACAGCCAACGGGGGTCATGTGAAGTCCATGTGGACCTGTTCTTGTGGTCATTATTGCGCTGAGAAGAGCTGCTGCCACTGCACTGGCCGAACCCCGGCGTTGAGACCAGAGGCCGGGTCTGCAACGAGCAGGCGTCCGGTGAAGCTGCGCTCGCCGAAGGACGAAGTTGAGGCGTTCCTGCATCCTAAGGGCGCCTCACGACGCACCGGAGCCGGCGCGCGGGGGAGCACCGGCGCCGAGAACCGCGCCAAGGCTGAAAAATCCAAATCGCGGAAGGCATCCAAATCCAAGAAGAAAAAGGGCGCGAAGGCAAAATATTATCATCCCGCCAAGTCGTCCTCTCGCTCTAGCGCGCCAAAATGGATAACGGCGACGCGGGGCATCACCTCGGTTGTCACGAACCCGGTCGGCAACGGGAAGCGTCGTTAGAGCCGCAAGCACCACGCGGATTGCTCGTCGCTTTCCGCACCCGACTTACTGCTCGTCGTTCGAAGAAGCCTGTCGTCGACTCGACTCGAAGGCCACGCCGAGAACAAGCGCTCGACGGTTCGCTAGCACTCCACGTGCCACCTCCTCGAGCTCGGCGGTCCCGGTACCACGAGTACCGATCCAGCCATCCTTGACCAGTGCGGCAAACATCGTGTTGTTGATATGGCGCGGCACGTTGTCGTAGCCGAGACGGGTCCCACCGTTTGGGCCCTTGCAGGTTCGAAGCAGCTCCGCGAAGTATTCCCGAGCAAGGTACATCCCCTTGACAAGCTCTTTCGGCTCCTCGAGGCGCCCCCAGGAGTCACACAACTTGACCCAGCAGGCCTGACTGGACAGACGGTAGTCCCCTGCAGAGCCGCCAAATAGCTCGTCAACCCGGCGCATGCGCTCCATCTCGCTGGCGAGGTTCTTGTCTGGCCGGTACCAGAGGGCCCCGCCTCCCTCCCTGCGGCCATCCCGCACCATGCGCTTGTACTGCACAAGCACAAAAGAGCGGAACGTCTGGTTGAAATAGACGACGTCCACACCCAGCACGGTTTCTAACGGCTCAGTGTTGGCGTTTAAGACGAAGACTCGACGCCGTCCGTTACCAAAAACACCCCAGTCCACATGACCAGACTGGCCACGAACCAGGCCGGGGAAGGTGTGAACGTCATGATTGATGAGCGATTCCTCGGACACAAGCCGGCGATCAATCCCCGCGAGAAACGATGGCTGTTGTTCCGTCGGCAGTCTCCAAGAACCAAGCGCATCGCGTCCAACACCGGCCATCTCGAGCACCAAGCCAGTGCCATCTCGCTGCTCGTTCAGGACGAGGCTACGATCGCCGGCGGGCGGCCCAACCTCATCTCGTCGGTTCAAGCGCCGGATGAGATCGGCCATCTCTGGGAACATGGCGACGAGAGCGGCCACGACAGCGTCTCCCACAGCGCTGGTCAACACGCCCGGCTGAACCCGCGCTTGGAGTCGGTCAGGCAACTGCTTGCGCAGCGCTTCGAGTGAGAAGGCCGGCACCTCCTCAATCTCGACGATCTCGACTCGACGTTCGAGGTCTGACACCCGTCGCCGGCCACGGGCCCGACCCAACCATCTGACCTGGTTCTCGTCGTCGAGCAGCAGCGCCAGATGTGATTTGACACCCTTCCACTGCTCGGACCGCCACGCCACGGAAAACGTACGCTGGCGTCGCACGATCCAGCGCGCGTCGAGGCGCGTCGAGATGTCGCCCGTCGCGATGATAGCAACCATCAGGCCGCCCTACCTCCAACGCATCACCGCTCGGTGTCAGCCAGCCTTCTCCTCGGGGACTGCCCGCGAGCGGACCTCGTTCAGCACGGTCTGGATGGCATTGACCTCGGCGTTCTCAAAGATGTCTTCCGGCCCACCCGGAGCGAGCGCAGTAAACGGCGGCTCATACAACGCGCCCACGTCAACGGTCCCGTTCTTGGCCAGGAAGTCGATCAGCAGCTTGAGGAAGTGCAGCTGCGATGCCGACAGCGTCTTGCCCGCCTGAAACTGATCGAAGGCCGCCGCCGCTGACTCATAGTCCAGGCCAGTCAGCGAACGGAGAAACAAGCCCAGCCCGCCGTACTCCTCCTTCACCTGGGCGATGTCCTCAGGTGAGCCGAAGGCGGACTCAACGAATACCGCCTCCAACTGTTCGAGGTCCACGGCGGTGATCTGACGGTTGCGGAGCAGCTTCTGAACAGCCAGCTCGTGCTCGTGGCTACGCAGATACGTCCGCACCTTGGTCTCGAACCGGCTCCGGTTCGTGCCGAGTGTGATGCCACGGAGCTCAGCCTGGGTCAGCTCGCCAAGCTCGTCCTCGAAGTCGGTGTAGACCACGCCTCGGCGGATCTTCGGGATCAATCGGACGAGACCCCGGATCCGCCGGCGCATCGACTCCAACATGGGCAACGTGACGTCCTGCCACCAGTCATCACTGATGAGGTCCGACAGCAGCTCCTGCTGCTTCGCCACGACCGGGTTGTTCAACGTCGTGGGGTCGAGCAGCGCCTCCGCGATCTCCTGCACCTGGTGGCGCAGCGCGTCATAGGCGGGGTCACCCTGGAGCAGGCCGAGCTGCAGTCGTAGCACCAGCAGATCGAACCGCTTGGCTTCCTCGCTGTTCTCATCCTCCTTGAACTCAGTCGGGAGGCCAGCGAGCGTTTCGGCCAGTTCGTCACGCTTGTCCGCGGTGATCTTCCCCCAGCTGGCCAAGTCCTGGTAGGTCTCCACCTCCCGCAATCGGCGCCTGACCTCAATGTTCTGCGGGTTCATGCCCACGACCTCGGCTTGCAGCCGCGCAGCAAGGTCCCATCGGAGGCCGACCTCGGTCTGGGTTCCATCTACCGGCTGATCCTCGTTCGGCGGCGGGACCTCCGGCAGCTCCTGGTCCAACGCGTACAAGAGCTCGGCCCGCCGGCGGAACAGCCGCTCGCGCAGGGACGGCTGCAGCCGCCCTTCCGCGGGCGCAATGTCCTGGTTGAAAAACTCGACGTTGCGGCACAGATCGAAGACGAGGAAGCCCTGCTTGTCGTTGTTGGGGCCGAACAGGTCGGGACACAGGCGCGTCCCCCGACCGATCATCTGCCAGAACTTGGTCTTTGAACGGACCAGCTTGGCGAAGACCAGGTTCAGAACCTCGGGCACATCGATACCGGTGTCGAGCATGTCGACCGACACCGCGATGTGCGGCGCCGAGTCCTTCATCGAGAACTTGTCGATGAGATCCTGGGCCAGGGCCACATCGTGGGTGATGATGCGCGCGAAGCCACCTTGGTGCTCTGGATAGAGAGTGTCGAAGCGCTGGACGATGAACTCGGCGTGCTTCCTGTTCCGGGCGAAGATGATCGTCTTGCCGAGACGGTCTCCGCCTTCGACGTGCGCGCCGTACGTCATCAGCGTCTCGAGCATCTTGTCGATGGTGTCGGCGTTGAAGAGGAACTTGTTGACCTCGTCCGCGCTGATTTCATCCGGCTGCCCGTCCTCGTCATCCCAGTCGACGAGGTCCCACTCCTCTTTCTCCGCCTCCGACAGCTCGTCGTACCTGATGCCGCGCTGGGGGAACTTCAGTGGGACGTTGACGGTGTGAGGTTTGACCAGGTAGCCCTCCGCCACGGCCTCCTCCAGGCCGTAGACATCCGTGGGCACGCCGTCCTCGAGGTTGAACAGGCGGTAGGTGTTGCGGTCGATCTCGTCCTTCGGCGTGGCCGTCAGGCCGACCAACAGTGAGTCGAAATACTCGAAGATCGTCCGGTACTTCTGGTAGACGGAGCGGTGCGCCTCATCGACGATGACCAGGTCGAAGTGCCCCGGACCAAAGCGCCGGAGCCCGCCTTTCATCTCGTTGATCAGCCCCATCATCGTCGGATAGGTTGAGACGTAGACCCGGCCGTCGATGTTCTTCTCCGTCAAGAGGTTGACCGTGGGAGTCCCGGGCAGGTGCTGCTTGAAGGCGTTCGCGGCCTGCGTCACCAGGGCCTGCCGGTCAGCCAGGAAGAGGACGCGCTTCACCCACTGCGCGCGCTGCAGCAAGTCAACCAGCGCGATGATGGTGCGGGTCTTGCCAGCGCCGGTCGCCATGACGAGGAGGGCCTGGCGCTGCTTGTCCCGCTCGAACGACTCAGCGATCCGTCGGATCGCTCGGCTCTGGTAGTAGCGGCTGGCGATCTCGTCGTTGATCGCAACGCCGCCAAGGGCCAGCCGGCTCGTTCGCCGCTGGATCAGGAGCCGAAGCTCGTCCTTCGTGTAGAAGCCCTGGACCTCCCGCGGCGGGTAGTCCACGTCGTCCCAGAGAAACGTCTGGTAGCCATTGGTGTAGAAGATGACCGGCCGCTGGCCGAACTGCCGCTCGAGAGCGTTCGCGTAGGCCTTGGCCTGCTGCTGACCGGCCAGGGCGTCCTTGGTGGTGCGCTTGGCTTCGACCAGGCCCAGCGGTCTGCCGTCCTCGTCCCAGAGGACGTAATCGACCCGTCCCTTCCCGCTGGGCGTCGGCAGCCCATCTACGGGGTACTCCCGGTCCTCCTGCTTGTCGAGAGCCCAGCCCGCCTCCCCGAGCAGCAGGTCGATGATGTGCTTGCGGGTATCAGCCTCGTTGTAGTCGTGGGTGTCCGGCTGGGCCAGGTTGGCGGCCTTGGCCGCCTTGATTTCGGCCCGGAGCTTGGCGACCTCAGCATCAAGGTCTTGGTTCTTCCGACGCTCCTTGACCAGCTCCTCCTGCTGGCGGGCGAACTGCTCCGCCATCGCCTGGATCTCAGCCTGCTTCTTCCGCCGCACCTCCTCGGGCATGGGTACCGGGATGCGCGACTGGTCGAAGGTCAGGCCGGCGGCCGGGAGATCTTCCTGGTTGCGGGCATACCGCCGGGCGATCCAGTACAGAACATGGAACAGCTCGGCAACCGTGCGCACAGCGTCCTTGGGCTGCACCGGCCCCGGCCTGTGCACCGCGGTGTTGCCCTGCCGCCTGATCACATCCATCTTCGTCCGGATCGCCGGCCCGACCAGGTTAACCATGGTGGGTTCGGCGATCAGGGCGGCGAGCTCGCTGTGGTACGGCAGCTTCAGGGTTCCATCAGCCCGGTAGAGCCAGTTCACGGCCAACTCGAGCGTGCGACGAGCGTAGAAGCAGGCCGCCCGCGGGTCCGCCACCGCGTTCCGCTCCGCCCGCACTGCCTCGTCGTGCAGGTCGGGCCACTCAGCCTGCAGGAACCCGAAGTTACTCACGCATCAACCTCCCCAGGACGACAGGAAGATCAATTCTGCCACAGGTGTCCGACGAAAGCACGCGTCTGCAAGGCATTGAAGAGCTCGTCAAGGTACGCCAAATCCTTCTCCTGGAGGGTCCTAACTTGCTCAACCTCCTCCACGCGACGAGCGAAATCGCGCTGCAAATCCACAGGGGGAACCGGAATTGGAATACGCTTCAGCTCTTGGGCATTTATGTTAGCCATACCAATAATACTCTTGCACATATTGCGCAAAATGGCCTTTCCATACCTACTGTTGAGGAATGCGGAAAGATACTCAGGGTGATTTTCAGCGCGCATCCTGACACGGATTAGATAGCCCGCATAAGCCAACGGTTCACCACTGCGATAAACCGCCGTCTTACCTACAAGATCCGGACTATTCGTGCGATTAAATAACACGTCACCCGGATAAACCAGGTAGCGGTCATTTAGGCTTTCACGCGGCAAATATTTGAGATCCGAGAGGTCTATGCGGCCACGCGTCGTGATGTTACCCATTCGCAGCACTGGAAGGTCACCGTGCTCATCGGCCTTCTCGCTAGTGCCATATCTTGCAGACTCAATTATGTCGCCAATTCTGCCAATGGGCCATCCCTTTTCGTTAGCGACAGGATTGCCAAACATGGCGATGAAAATTGCCTCCGAAAGATCGTCGAGGAGCCCAAGAGCCTCCCGACGCTTCGCGCGCAACTCATCCATGGCATCCAAAATGTCTGCGACATATTCCTGCTTCTCAAACGGAAAGATCGGAACCGGCAGCTTCTTAAAGACGTCCTGAGGCAAGCTTCGTCGCCGAGCGGTCGTTCCTCTGAGCTTTGACGAGTAGTACGCGAGTGCACGCGGCGACCGAAGGTACCTCTCGAGGTACCTTCGGCAAATATTGTCGCTTTTCAGATTCCAAATTCCATACGCCGGACTGACAATCGCCGCCGGATAGAGCGTTTGGAACGACAGGACCCCTTCATCGATAGGAAACCCAACAACAAGCTGACCACGTCGCACAACCTTGTAAGAAGAAGTATCCGCGCTTGCTACCCGTTTCTTGAACTTGTCACCCTGCTCCACCAAGCCTCGATGCATGGTCATAGACAAAACAGGATGAGAAGATTGACCGGCAAGCTCAACAGGCGCAGGCTCTATCAGATCACCAAGCTTAACCAGCTCACCGTTCATTCCAGCATTCCCTTCAGGGCGGAAACACCGCGCTGAATCTCACATTCAAGGCGCTCAAGGTCTTCTACAACCTTCAGCGGCGGCCGATACTCGACTTCCTCATGGACGACATCCTTGTACCGGTTCACACTGAGGTCATACCCGTTGGCAACAATCTCCTCTTTTGGCACACAAAAGCTCTGGTCCGTTCGTACCCGAGTTTGCTCCGAACCATTCCGACGATTCCATCGGGTCAGGATATCCGGCAGATTATTGCTCCGATGATCTGATTCCTCGAGCGCCCGACGAGGACGGACGCCAAGCTTGTCGGCGCTCACCAGTGGAGCCCGCTTGTCGTCGAGACTGAACCCGTCGGCAGTCACGTCATAGAACCAGACTGAATCTGTTCCGCCTGAATCGGTTTTGGTGAAGATTAGGATGGCTGTGGATACGCCCGCATAGGGCCGAAAAACCCCGCTTGGCAGTTTAACGACACCCTCGAGCTTCTGCTTTTCAACTAGGATCTGACGGATACTCTTGTGGGCTTTAGTCGAACCAAAGAGCACTCCATCGGGTACAATAACGGCGGCCCGACCACCTGGCTTGAGTAGCCGAAGGAAGAGCGCCAGGAAAAGAAGTTCGGTTTTCCTTGTTTTGACGATCTGCTGCAAGTCTTTAGCGGTGGCCTCATAATCCAGGCTTCCCGCGAAAGGCGGGTTTGCAAGGATGAGGGAATACTGTTCAGCCTCACCGGAAGCACTCTCGGCCAGCGAATCCCGGTAACGAATGTCAGGCTGCTCGATACCGTGCAAGAGCATGTTCATGCTGGCAATGCGCAGCATTGTACGATCGAAATCGAAGCCATGGAACATGCTCTGGTGGAAGTGTCGCTGTTGGGCCGATTCTAGTAGCGCATCCTTATGTTCTCGACTAACATAGTCAACAGCGGCAATGAGAAAGCCGGCTGTCCCGCATGCGGGGTCACAGATCTCGTCCCTCGGCCCTGGGCTCATCATCTCGACCATCAACTCGATAATGTGCCGGGGGGTTCGGAACTGGCCGTTCTGACCGGCGGTTGCGATCTTACTGAGCATGTACTCGTACAGATCGCCCTTGGTATCCCCCTCGCCAAGAGGTATGTCATCCAAAAGGTCAACGGCTTTGGTCAGCAAGTTGGGAGTCGGGATGGTGAACCGGGCATCTCGCATGTGGTGCGCGTAGGTGGTGTCGTCACCGCCGAGCGCCCGCAACCACGGAAAGACGCCGTCCCGCATGACGACGAACATGCCTTCGGGATCAAGATCCCGGAGTCGCGACCAGCGAAGCGCTTGCGCGTCGTCGGAGTAGATCGCCTCCTCGACTGGTCTGCCCGTCCGAGCGGCCTTTCGCTCCTTCGCTGTCTGCAGGTCATCCAGCCGGCGCAGGAACATCAGGTACGTGATCTGCTCGATCACCTCAAGGGGGTTGGAAATCCCACCCGACCAGAAGGCATCCCACAGACGATCGATCTTGCTACGTAGTTCACCCGTGATCACCCGAGGCAGCATAGTCCTGGGGTACGACCGAACGATGCCACCAGCCCCCGGCCACTGATCTAACTCAGGGTAGTCGGACAGTGTCAAGGCGCACTGGCGGCGTCACCGTCGCATCACCGGTCATCCCCGCCGACCGCAGCGGGCGGCAGTGTGTCCGGGTCGATTGGGCTGACCTCGAAGGCTCCGAAAACCTGACTCAGGTCGGCGAGAGGCCGGACCGCGTCCCCGCGGCGCTACAAGCGCGGCCGCGGAGCCCGACGGGGCCTGAGCGGTCCAGAAGGTCAGCGCGCCCAGCCCCGCCACGACAGTCCCGAGGGAGGCACCGATGGCCGGAACGGTCGTCAGCGCGATCGCGACGATCAACGCGCCGACGACGACCAACAGCACGCACGCGCGCAGGGTCGTCGACCAGCCGCTCAGAAATTGGGCAGCCAGACACAACCAACCGTCACGAGCGGGGGCCTTGCGGTGGCGGCCTGCATGTGGCCGCTTGGCGACACCACCTGACGGAGCGGCCGCCGGCCGCGGACGCCTCGGCTTCTCGTCCGGGTGGTTCAGGATCACACGGACCCGTTTGGGCGGGGCCTTCTCTGGCGGGTCGCCAGCAGCGGGCGGTACAGTCATCAGGTCCTCACGATTGTCTAGCCGGCATTCATGGACACTCACGTGGCCCCCTGTTCCCGCAGGGGGCCACGACCTTTCACCCACCAGCACGCAGGCGCTGGTGCGATTGGAGCCATTGTGACCGCTTCGCACCGCTGCCTGCTCGCGCCGTCGGATGCGTCGCGCCGAGCGGTTCAGCCGAAGCGCCCGGCGGTCGGGTGAACCGCAAAATTAACCGAGCGTAACTAGTCCAGCCGATCACTTCAGCCGCATTAACCTTCCCGGCGACCGGTCGTCGCGGCTGACCACTTCCCAGAGCGGCTCAGTTGAACACACTTCGTCGCTGGTCGCAAGCGTTCGACTGCGGAGTGCTATCTCGATGGTTCACGAACGGCGGGCTAGATCTCCTCGAGCACTCCTCACCTGCACACCGCGGCCGTACTGTCAAGGCTTTCACCCTGCGTTGCGCCATATCAGCGTCCCCCGGGTGAAGATCAAGAACTCTGGGTAGCTCAAGACGCCAGGACCGTGACGTCCGACGGCGCCCTGGCGCGCAATCGAGATGCCCCGTCTGGATGAAATGGACCGGTTCTCCCGCAGATCGCGTTGGCAGCAGCCAAGGTGAAGTGCATGGAACTTCAACCACTGGGCGAGTACGAACCCACACCGCGGCCACCACGCCGGCCTAACGCCGGCCGAAATGACCGTTTGACCGTCCACCTACCTGAAAAGCTCCCGGAACTCAATCCCCGGGCCGCCTCGACCCTGCTCGGCATCCTTCGCGAGCTGAACAGCTCGCCTCAGCAGCAGCGACCGCAGGATGGCGGCTAACGGACGCGGGCACGGGTAGCCAGTGCACCACATTTGAGAGACCCGACTGCCTGACCTCGTACGCGGAGTTCTCCCGAATCGTCCCGCAGATCAAGCCCTGACAGATGCCGACGCCACAACTCAAGCTGTAGCGGCGCTGAGGCCCCTGTCGCGGACATTTCGCCACTTTCTCCCGGGAGCCCAAGCCTGGTGCCAGGACGCGGCGGTCACGCTCCCCTGCTTGAGAACCGCATCTCGAGTCAGCAGCGCCGGCCAGAACTGGATGAGATGTGGGGTCACCGTCGGCCGGCCGAATCGGCGTGCACGTCGGTCGCACACCAGGTCCACACCACGGAGGCAGTAGCGGACCCGGAGCGGACCTTCGTGCAGGGCGAGCCTCCGGGACTGCAGCCCTGACCAGTCCCGCAGGCAAACCTCACCAGCGGACTCGAAGGAAACCTCAACCACGTCCTCCCACTCAGGATCAAGGTCAGGCGGGCCGCTCAAGGCCTCAACCTGTAACGGAACCCGCCCGGTCGGCAGGCCGGTGATGAACGCCAAGCGGCCACTCAAAGCGGCTCCACGGAAACCGTTCTACTGCCCGGCAAATGCCCTCTGCCACATCGCCGAACCGCGCCTGGGCTGCCTCAACGCTGATGTAGCCCTCAAGAACGTCGAGCTCGCCGTCGAACAAGACCGTCATGCCTGCCCCCAGAGACCGCCGGTATCCAACTGCCCTTCGCAGTGATGCTTCGATCATGCATCAGAACAGCCGCCTGACGCACGTCTAGTAACAGATTGCCCCGGCAGTCCTACTTGGCCTTCTTCCGCCCCTTCGGCTTAGCGGGAGTTGCCTGAGCCGCTTCATAGGCCTCGACCACGTCAGCCCGAATCCGACCGCGGTCAGCCAGTTCGTACCCCTGCTCCTTGGCCCATTCACGAATGGCGCGCGTCTTCTCCCGATCAGCCGGGGACGCGGCGTGGCCGTTCGTGCTCGGCCGCACTCCGCGCTTGCTCCGTCCGCCTGTTTTTCGCGCATTGGCGACGAAGTTAACAAGCTCATCGCGCAACCGACCAGCGTTGTCGGCAGTAAGGTCGATCTCGTAATCCACGCCGTCGAGTGCGAAGAACACCGTGCTGATGTCCTCGGTCACCGAACCATCGAGGTCGTCGACCAGTTCAACGGTCACCTTCTGTGCCATACATCTTCCCCGTCATCGTGGTTGTCATCAATCGAGCAAGGCACCGCTCCTCCAACAGGCAGCGGAGGAACCAATGCAGCGTCGACCCTACCGGCCATGACGACATCGCCTCCGACCGACTGTCGGCACGGTGCTAATAGGACACGCGCTAGGCGCGCTCGGCCCTGATCACGACAAAGCCGTTGGTCTTCCGCACTTCTCGAAGCCCGTACCGCGCGGGTATAAACTCCTCCGGTCCGTAGCCGACGCTGCCAGCGCCGGCCGTCCGCGCTGGCAGATACACCAGCACCTGGTCGACGAGACCTGCAGCGAGAAACGGCGCCGCCTTCGTTGCGCTGTAGTTCAATACCGCTGACCGGATGCCGCCCTGATGCAATGACGCCAGGAGCTCTTCAGGCGAGCCGCCGCTGGCGACGCCGTCAAGTTCGATCATGCCCAGGCCATGACCACCCAGTACCCCTTCGAAGACCCGTCCGTCCTCCGTCAGAACGGCGTCCACGGATACCCGCATCTCGTCAAGGAACGGGTCAGACAGCGAAGAGCGGCCACCCTCCACCTCCGCCAGTGACGCCCAGGTGACAAACGGACGTGCGGTCCGCAGAGCGCGCAGCCATGGCCCCAGCACCAACTCGGCCTCGTCGGCCAGAAGGCCGACCTCCACGTCGACGCCTGCGGCCCGCATCCTCGCCGCGCCGCCCTCTTCCCGTGAAGTCGGATCGATAATCGCGATGACACAGCGGGCGATGCCCGCCTCAATTAGCAGTTTCCGGCATGGTGGCGTCCGGCCGAAGTGGTTGCACGGCTCAAGCGTCACCACCGCCGTCCCGCCCCGTGCCCGGTCGCCGGCCATTGCCAGGGCATGCGCCTCAGCATGGGCATCACCCTTACGTTCGTGGAAGCCTTCGCCCACCACGACGCCGTGTCGGTCCAGGATGACGCAGCCCACCGGCGGGTTCGGGCTGGTCGTCCCAAGACCAAGCGCAGCAAGGGAAATGGCTCGCCGCATGGCGGCGAGCTCAGTGGGTGCAGCCATCACGGCATCCCGGCGATTGCAAGGTCGTCAAGCAGGTGGGCGACCTCCGCGACGCGTTGGTGGCGGTGAAGGCGTTGCCCCACAACCTGTATCTCACGTTCCGTTCGGACGGAACCGGCACTGCGGGCAATGCCAAGCGCTTCCCTGGCCACAGACGCAGCCTGCTCCACCTCGTCGACGGCCGCGTAGGCTACGGCGAAGCGACTCAACGCCACCCCGCGGTCGCGCCGGTAAACGGCTGGCAACGTCGGCAGGGTCCGGTCAAACACCTCGATGGCCCGTTTCGGTTGCTGAAGCGTCAGCCAACAGGACGCCCGCTGCAGCTCTAGGTAGCTCTCCGTGCAAAACGATCCGTGCCCGCCGCGAGCGTCCCCGTCGGTGTCTGTGGCGGCCCACGCCAGCGCTTCGTCAAGTTTTCGCAGCGTGGAACCGGCATCCCCGTCGAGGGCGTACCCGTGTGCCTCCTGCTGAGCCAAGGCCGCCCGCATCGGACCAGCCAACGCGGCTTCATCTCGTTGGGCAGCTTGCACCAAGCCGATGGTCTGGCCAGCGTCACCACTCGCCGCGGCCTGCTGGCTCCGCCGAAACAGTGTCCAGGCCAACATCACGCGATCGTCAGCTTCGTGGGCCCACTCCAGTGCCCGATTCGTCCAGTACACCGCGCGGTCGAGGCCGCCCGCGTCCTCGTGCAGCCAGGCTGCGGATTCCGCGTACTGCGCCGCTACCCGCGCCACCTCACGCCGGGCATGGTCACGCGTCACGGCCAGCAAGTCACCGATCATCACCAAGTGGCTCTGCACCGACGTCAAGGCGTAGCGGGGCCCGAAGAGGTTGTCCGTCTTAACCAGGAGGTGCCACTGCTCCCGCAGGTGGTCGACCATCTCGTGGACCTGGGTCGAAGTCACCACCGGCAAGTCGGGGCCGCGAGCGGCATCAGCCGCGGCACCCAAAGCCGGGCCGAGCGTCATGGCGGACGCACCGGCGGCGGCGACGTCCGTCCCTGGACCGACGCCGACTAGTTGTAGTCCCGCGCCACTACCCCACTGAGCGATCTTGCGCTGATGGTGCTCCAGCTCGGCGATTCGGGCGGCGTGTTCGGCCTGAGCCCTGGCGTTCTCGAAGGTTCGGTAGGCCGCGAGGAGCTGGCCAGCCGCGGCGAGTGCTTCATCAGCCGCTCGCCAGAACGCCTCATCTCTGGACCGCTGCCCGCGTTCGACATGGGCCAGGGTCGTGCGGTCGCAGTACAGCCGCTTCGCGAGCTGGGCTTGCGTCAGGCCGGCGAGCTTCCGGTACGCGCTTAGCTGCTCTCCGAGCGCCCGCTGCCGCTCCGTGACCTCGCCTGGCTCCGTGTCCATACCCCTCACAACCCACCTTGCGACGCGGTGGTCCACCGGTGCTCGATTCTGTCAGGTGACGCCGCGTGTGCCAACTGTGTGCACAGGGTTGTGCACACCACTGACACGCGCTGAAGTCAGTGGCAGGCGCCCGCCGCCGGGCGAGCCTTTCAGACACCTCCCCGATCCCGGCGGCGGGCGCTGCCCAACCAGCGACTTCACCAGGACAACGTCTATGGCGACCCGATTGATCGAACGCACCCCCTCCCCGATCCCGGCCTGCTGGCAACGGGGACACAACCGTCTCGCTACCAGCACTGAGCCCCGCCTTCCCGAGCCCGCGCTCCTCTACAGCCTGACCGCCTTGACGCTGACGCTGCACGCGCCGCGCCCACAATCTGGCGGTTGCAGGACGTGTGGCCGACCATGGCCGCGCTCGTCGGTCTGCTTGGCCTACCGACTGCGTGAAGGGTTCTGACGATGGCCGAACCAACCGCGGAAGCGGAAGCCCTGGTCAAGGCCTTGGCCAGCATGGCCGCCAACCTGCCGATGGCGGCGCTCGAACTGCGGGAGGGTCGTATGGGGCCGGCCCGCCAGCATGCCCTGGGCGACCTGCTCGTCGAACTCGGCCAACTGGTCCACCGCCATGCCGAGATGGACCAGGCGGCAAGCCCCGACGCCGGGAGCTCCACTCCCCCACCATGACACCTGCGGCCGCCGCACTCCTCACGCTGACCGCTGGCCTCCCCTTGCTCTACCTCCTGGTCCTCGCGCTCAGGCGACGCCATCACCTCCGCCAGCACCAGCGGTCCGCCGAACCGCGATCCGTGGCGGCCATCGTCCGCAGGGTCCACGAAGACCAGCAGGACCAGCACCACGACGTGAGGTGGCCACGGGCTGACCCGGACCGCGGACGCGTCGCCCAGCCGAGGCCGCTGCTTTCTGACTAATCCCCCACATCACGACCGCCCTCGGGAAAGGAGCTGCCCGCGATGGACCCGCACCACAGACGGCCACGCCGGTCCGCACCGTGCTGACACATTGGTTGCGCTGGACGCGCGCGCGGTACCGGTGGCTCACCGTCCAACGACAGGTCGGCCGGGGCCTGCGGCAACTTCGTCAGGAGCGGCATTGGACCAACCGGCGGCTAGCCAGCGCAGCCGTTGCTCCTGGTTTCGCGTGGTTCTCATCGAGCACGGTCGGACTGAGCCAAATCTGCCCGACCTCCTACAACTGGCCCGCGCACTCGCCGTCGATCCCCGCGTCCTCGTCGAAGGCCTCCGCCCTCCGTCCGCCCCACCACCTTTCGAGGAGTAGCCCTCCATGACGCCGATCACGACGTTGCCCATACAGGTCGACACCGACCACACCCTCCGCGTGAAGATCATCGACGCCTGCGGAATGACCTGCACGTTCTGCCACAACGAGGGCACCCCCGTCGTCGCCGACAACCTCGGCCGCGAGATCAGCAGTTTCGTCCCCTCCGGGCGGACCGGTAGGGTCTCCATCTACACCGGCACCAACGGCGCCCACTTCCTACCGGCCCCCGTCTTGCCCGATGCCAGCTTCGAACAGGCCCTCATCGCGCTCCGTGACGCCCTCGGCCTGGACGAGCTCCATCTCACCGGAGGCGAACCCACCCTGCACACCGGTCTCCCACAGCTCGTGACGGTCGCCCGGCGGGCAGGTTTCTCGGTCCGGATGACCTCGAATGGTGAGCGGGGTGCTGATCAGATGGCCGCATGCGCCACGGCCGGGCTCGAGCGAATCAACTTCTCCGTCTTCGGCACGACCCCTGAGGAGCTGGCCGCGGTCCAGCACAATCGGTACCGCAACCTCGGCCGAGCCACCCGCAAGCTGGAGGCGCTCAGGGCGTCCATCGACGCCGCCCTGGCTGCCGGCGTCGGCGTCAACGCCAACATCGTGGTCCCCGACGCCAGCCACATTCCACGGATCCACCGCCTGCTCGATGAGTACTCACCGCGGCTGTCCATACGGCTCCTCAACTCGCTCGACCACGGCGATGCATCGATCCGGGCCATCAACCAGGCTCTCGAAGAGCGAGGCGCCGTACCCGAAGTCCGACACCTCACCGCCGGCGTCTCCGGAGCCCGTACCGCCTATCGACTGCCCGACGGGCGCCGGGTCTTCTACAAGCAGATCCGGCGGGTTCGCCTGCCCCAGACTTGCGCCAGCTGCCGCTTCAACAACGACACCGACTGCGAAGAGGGCTTCTACGGTGTCCGCCTCTACCGCGACCGCCGCGGTGCCTACCAAGTTGGCGTCTGCATTCAGCGGATGGACCTCTGCCGTCCTCTGGACGACTTCCTGCAGTCCGACCTACCGGCCGAAATCCGCCGGCTCCGAGAGCAGGAGCTCGCCGAACTCACACCCACCACTCGCTAGGCTCGACCACCACCCGACGAAGGAGAACTGCCAGTGCCAGTCGAGCACGAAGCCAAGGTCCTCGACATCGCCCCTGACGCCATCGCGACACTCATCCTTAACAAGGGTGGCCGGCAGGTCAGCGAGACCAAGCTCATGCGACGCTACGTCTACGACATCACGCCGGGAGATCAGTCGAAGTGGATCCGGCTCCGCGAAACCGGCAGCGAGACCACCCTTTGCGTCAAGGAGATCCGCAGCGACGCCATCGACGGGACACACGAAGTCGAAGTCACCGTCGACGACTTCGCCGGCACCAACGAACTGCTAGGCCTCCTCGGTTTCACGCCCAAGTCGTACCAGGAGAACCGTCGCACGAGCTTCCTGCTTGACGGCGCCCGTTTGGAGATTGACGAGTGGCCCCTCATCCCGCCGTACCTTGAGATTGAGGCCGACGCCCCTGATGACGTCGTCCGGACAGCCTCCTTGCTCGGGTTCGGCGAAGACCAGCTGACGAGCGAGAACACGATCAAGGTGTACGCCCGGTATGGGATCGAACTCGCTGCGATCAACAATCTCCGCTTCTGATCGTACCTAACTAGCCTCGGGCCGTTGCCGCTCAGTATCTCGCCGGTCGTAACACAACGACTGGCGTGACAGATCTCTTGATGAGCCCCTGTGAGAGGAACGGCAGGATGAGCAAGAGAGCTGCGCCCCTGTGAAGGGCAAAGTGCTGGTCGGCGTCGGCCTGCTGATTGTCGTGGCGTCGATCAACTGGGTCGTGGTCGCGGC
The DNA here is from genome assembly GCF_003385175.1 of Amycolatopsis ruanii. Taxonomy (NCBI): domain Bacteria; kingdom Bacillati; phylum Actinomycetota; class Actinomycetes; order Pseudonocardiales; family Pseudonocardiaceae; genus Amycolatopsis; species Amycolatopsis ruanii. Next base: position 31,617 of record NZ_PQHY01000025.1, on the reverse strand, counting down.
TCTGGGTGGGGCTCTCCTACTTCTCGCGATCATCGGGATGATCGTTTCGCCTACTTCGGAGCGACCAGACGCCAAGCCGAAGCCAGCGAAGGCCAAGCCGAAGAAGCAGACTGAGCCCGTCCGAGTGGCGGGTGGATGGCAGTATCCGGGCGGCGAGACCGTCGACGAGGAGACCCACTCGCGTCGGCTCCTGGCGGAACAGTTGGTGCTCCCCGCAGAGCGACGCGACCCGGTCTGGATGGCAGCGCTCGCGGCGCGCGATAAGCCGATCAACGAGCTGGCCGCGATGCGTCAAGCCGCCGAGAACTGGCTAAGGGCCTATCACGCCCGCGCCTACCGAATACTGGACCGTTCGACCGAAGACCTCGAGCGGCTGTGCGCGCAACGCGGCCTGACCTCGTCGCTTCCTGTCGGCACCAACATGCGCGCACGCGACCTCGCTGACGCGCTGTCCCGATGGCTCGAACGGACACCAAAACCCGAGCCAGACCGAACTGCCGTCCTTCATCTTGAACGGCAATTCTCGCTGACGACGGATTGCAGCAACGGCCATTTCGCCGATCACGGCATCGTCTCCGCAGCCGATGGGCGCGTTACGCGAGAGTGTCGCTACTGTGATCCGTCGACTCGGTGGACGGAAGAAGCATGACGGTGGCCCTTAACGGCTGAAGGTCGCGTGCACCCCATGGACACGAGGACGCCGGCACGAGCCACAGTGACTACGCCTACGCCTGTTGGAGTGACCGTATCCGTGAGCCCGTGATCGGCTGGTTCGGCGACAGGCAAGGGCTCGATGTTCGTCGCGACGGTTCGGTGGCAGTACCGGGTCCAGCCAAACGTGCCAACGATGCGCTTCGCCTGCCTCTCGGACGAGTCGGAGTACCGCGAACTCCTCCGCAACCCGACGATCGCCTCAGTCTGGAACTTCGACCTCTCGGGCGGCCTCGATCCTGCCGAACTTCCGAAGTCTTCACGCTGCGCAGCTGGCCGTCGACGGAAAGGCGCGAAGATCCGCCGTACCGTGCGCGACGGAGCATAGTTTGCCTCCGTGACCCTCGGCCAGGACGTCGTCGACCAGGACGTGACGATCTCCTACACCTATCCGTCCTGTGCAGCGCCACGCCACCTGCTCTACCTCGACCTCCCGCGGCCAGCGAAGGGCGTCCACTTCCAGGGCGGGCATTCGTCGGGTCAACGTCGTGGATTACTTTGCCAGCCCCGACACCGCTCGGGTCGAGCAGTCACCAGCGGACGCTCCCGCCAAAACCATCGACGTCAGGCAGGTGTTTCCGAGGGCAGGCGTGGCGTTCGTTCGGGTGCTTGAGGACCCACTGGGTAACACCTCGGGCCGTCAGAAGGCACTGCAAGATCGGGGGGGTTACCTAGTCCTCATCCTCGTCAGGCGTCGGATCGCCTGTCCTCACCAAGCGGAGCCACAGCTCATCAGGCGCGGCGCCGGTTGCGCGACTAGCGGGCGCTTCCACCGTTAAGGCATACACACCTGGCCCGTCCGGCAGTTCGAACGGCCCATGCACCCCGCGTGTGATCTCTCGGCATGGGCTACCTCGACACCTACGCCGCCACCTGCGGCTTCAACGTCGGCCTCCTCGACCCCTAAGCCCACGGCCTCGGGTCTGCCCAGGGTCTGGTTGACATCTCACGTGTGAGGCTCGGCCTCGCCTGGAAGGATGTCATCGTGCCCAAGCCCTACCCCCGCGAGTTCCGCGACGATGTCGTTGCCGTGGCCCGCCGCGGCGAGACCCCGTTGAAGCAGGTCGCCAAGGACTTCGGGATCTCCGAGTCATGCCTGGCCAACTGGCTGCGCGCCGCCGACGTGGAGGACGGCGCCCGGCCCGGCGTGACCCGGGACGAGTCCGCCGAGCTACGCGAGTTGCGTAAGCGCAACCGGCTGCTGGAGCAGGAGAACGAAGTCCTGCGCAAGGCGGCTGCCTATCTGGCGCAGGGCAATCTGCCGGGAAAATAGTCTTCCCGCTCGTCCGTGAACTGGCCGCGGCCGGCGCACCGATTCGGGTGCCGGCCGCGGTGACGTGCAGGGTGCTGGGCATCTCCCGGCAGGCCTACTACCAGTGGCGATCGTCTCCGGTCTCGCAGCGGGACTGGGACGACGCGCACCTGATCGACGCCGCCCTCGAGATCCATGCCGACGACCCGGCCGACGGGTACCGGTTCGTCGCCGATGAACTCGCCCGTCGCGGGTTCACCGCGTCGGAGAACCGGGTGTGGCGGATCTGCTCGATGCAAAAGATCTTCTCGCTGCACGCCACAAAGAAGGGCCTTTCCCGCACGGCGGGGCCGCCGGTGCACGACGACCTGATCCGCCGCGACTTCACCGCTGACGCGCCGAATACCAAGTGGCTGACCGACATCACCGAGCATCCCACCGGCGAGGGCAAGCTGTATCTGTGCGCGGTCAAGGACTGCTACTCCAACAAGATCGTCGGATACTCCATCGCCTCGCACATGCGGGCCTCGCTCGCGGTCGCGGCGCTGCGTAACGCGATCGCGCTCCGTAACCCGCGCGGCGTCGTCGTCCACTCCGACCGCGGCGCCCAATTCCGATCGGCGACCTACCAGCGTGTGCTGCACGCACACGGGCTGGCCGGGTCGATGGGCCAGGTCGGTGCCTGCGGGGACAACGCCGCGATGGAATCGTTCTTCTCGTTGCTGCAAAAGAACGTTCTCGACACCCGGCGATGGCACACCCGCGACGAACTCCGGTTGGCGATCGTGTCCTGGATCGAGACGAAGTACCACCGCAAACGCCGCCAACGAAGGCTGGGCAAGCTCACCCCGGTCGAGTTTGAGACCATCTACACGACCGCAGCAGCGGCCTGAGAAACAGTCAGCCCCGGTGTCAACCGAAGTCTGGGCAGACCCCTCAGCATCGACACCACCATCCGGCTCCTCAACGGTCTCGCACCGCCGCTGTGCCGGCCGGCCTCACCCCATTGGCCCCAGCTCAGAGAATCGCTCACCGTGGAAAAGCGTTCCGCCAGGAAGCGGTTGGGCTCGGGGCGGAAGTTTTGCCTTCCTCTCGCCATGTCCCTTTCGGGTCGGTTCGCCGGAGTTAGGGGTACACCGGCCGCTCGACCTGGCGCGGTCGTGACGAAGGAGGTTGGCGCCTATGAGCAGTTTTTCTCGGGCAGGGTCGCATTCTCGGCTTACTCGGCCGCCTACGGCACCTCGGGGCGTCGATCGTGCGCCGTCTCGTGGCGGGCAGGGTTCGAATGCTTCCCCGGCGGCTCAGCCGTCCGAGTCGACGGCGCCGATGCTGTTCACTGCTGAGCAGGCGGCGGTGATCTTGCAGGTGCGGCCGTCGTGGTTGCGACGGAAGGCGGCGGCGCGGGCAGTGCCGTGTCGATTTGTGGGTAAGCATCTGCGGTTCGCTCGCGCGGACCTGGAGGCCATCGCCGAGATGAGTGCCCGGAAGCCGCGAAAGAGCTCGTGACCTCAAAGAACCTTCAGTGGCGGCTTGCTTTATTGACGGACATTCAGCGTCCATATGTCCGTCAATTCATCCACGCAAAAACATTGAGGGGTGATTCGTCATGGCTTTCGTCGAGAAAAGCGGAAAAGACTTGTGGAGGGTTCGTTATTGGCGGGACGACGGGACGCATGGGTCGTTGTCGGGGTTTCGGACGAAGAAGGAGGCGCAGGACAAGGCCGCTGAGATCGATGCCGACAAGCGGCGTGGGACGTTCCTCGACCCGGAGGCCGGCAAGCTGCTCCTGGCGGAGTGGATCGTGACCTGGTTCGACGCCATCGACGTCGCACCCGCCACGCTCGCGCAATATCGCAGTCTGACCGACAACCACATCATTCCCCGCTGGGGCGACACCAGTCTGAACAGTATCTCCGGTATCGCCGTGCATGCCTGGGGCAAGAAGCTCCGCGGCCAGGGGTATGCGACCTCGACGGTGTCCACGATCATCAAGCTGATGACCATGATGCTGGCCGACGCCGCCGACGAGCGCCTCATCCCAGTCAACCCGATCCAGCCCCGGCGGCGCGGACGGCGGCGGCACCAGCCCCGGACCGAACAGCTGTGGGCGACACCGGAACAGGTCGTCGCGATCGCGGCGCAGGCCAGCGCGCTGGTCGGGCTGTGGGCCGGACTGCTCATCATCACCGCGGCCTGGACCGGCGCCCGCTGGGGTGAACTGACCGGCCTGCAACGCCCCAACGCCCACCTCGACGACGGTGAGATCATCATCGACCCGCAGATCGGCGCGCTGCACGAAGTCAACGGACAACTGGAACTCGGACCGCCCAAGACGGCGTGTTCCGCGCGCACCATCTCCCTGCCGCCGTTCCTCATCCCGCCACTGCGGGCCTACCTCGACAGTCACGACCATCCGCATGTGTTCGTCAGCGCCGAGCACCAGCTGCTGCGGCGGTCGAACTTCTCGCGCCGTGCGATGCGACCCGCGGCAGATGGGAATCTCCAGCGGGTTCGGCCCGAGGTGCGGGTGCGGCCGATCCTGCCCGGACTGCGCTTCCACGACCTGCGGCACAGCCACAAAACCTGGATGATCGCCGACGGCATCCCCGAGGTCGCCCAATCGCGGCGACTGGGGCACCGGATTCCCGACGAGATCCGCGACGTCTACTCCCACGTAGCCGCCGAGGTCGAGGCCCGTCTGCTGGACAGTCTCGAACGCCGCTGGCACGACGCCGTCGCCAGCGTGCACGAAAATCACGGGCCGACGATCACGCAGCCGCTCTTGCTCGCTGCCTGACATTCACCATCACGTGGCCCGCTGCCCGTCCGGCAGCGGGCCACCGTCATATCCGGATCTCGTCGAGCGCCGCAGGCGTTGCCAAGCAGCCGTATCGCCCCCGAACCACCGCCCACCGGCCCCAGCCGTCCAGCGCGGCCGTCAGCGGAGCGCAACGGCGCCTATCTGGCCGCAACCGGCACGAACCCGAATCGGGTTCCGGGCGCTTCGAGCAGGTTCAGGTCAGTTGGTCAAAGAGCGGCCGAGCAGGAGCGTTTAGGCGACCCCATTTGCCGCCGGAAGCATGATCCACTCCAGAATCGCTCCTGCACACCCCCGTTGATCTTGAAGTCGACGAGCTGCAACGAACGTGAAGAAAACACGAAAAAGCCCGCCGACCTGGGCTTCCACCCAGAGCCAGCGGGCTCATCCAGACCGTCGGGCTGACAGGATTTGAACCTGCGACCCCTTGACCCCCAGTCAAGTGCGCTACCAAACTGCGCCACAGCCCGGCCGTCGCCTGCCGTGAGGCTCGGCGACGGGGGATAGCTTATTACGGACCGCACACAGCCCGGTAGCGGGGTGCCTTCAAGTCGCTGGCCTGCGCGGATGAGGCCGGGCCCCCAGGACGGCCCCGCCCCTCACCAGTGCGCCGCCACCACACCGGCGGGCCACCAGCTCACAGGTGCGCGGCCAGCCGCGCCCCCAGCTCCGGTGCGCCGGACAGCTCCTCCCGGATCGACGCTGTCGCCATGGTGGTGAACAGCTCCCTGGGCGTGGCCGACCAGTCGAGGCCGCCGAAGGGTGGCTCCGGGTCGTACTCGATTCCGAACTGGAGGAACTTCGCGACGTCCTCGCTGGTGAAGCGGGCCGCCAGGTGCAGGGCCATGTCGATCCCCGCGGCCACGCCCGCCGCCGTCAGGATCTTGCCCTCGTCGACCCACCGGCGGCTCACCGGCATCGCGCCGAACGCGCGCAGCGCCTCCAGGAAAGACCAGTGCGTGGTGGCCTCCCGGCCCTCCAGCAGGCCCGCCGCGCCCAGGATCAGCGAACCGGTGCAGACCGAGGCCGTCACCTCCGCCCGCGCGGCCGCCGAGCGCACGTAGTCCAGCAACCGCTCGTTCGTCAGGGCCCGCAGTGTGCCGGCCTGGCCGCCGGGCACCACCAGGGCGTACGGCGCGGGCACGTCGTCGAAGGTGCGCTCCGCCGTCAGCGACAGGGGGATGTCCGAGTGCACCGGGTCCAGGCTCTCCGCGACCACCGTGGCCTCGAAGGACGGGTCCGCGTGCCGCAGCGACGCCAGGACCTGCAGCGGACCGATCAGATCAAGGGGCGTGAGCCCGGGATACAGCACGAAAGCGATCGTCTTCATGCACCGCAGCCTGGCGGGCACCACGGCTGCCCGGGCAGGGGATGTCCGAAAACCTGGGATCGTCGTCGGACGGACGGCTACGCTGACGCCATGCGCCGGATGGTGATCGTCGGGTACGAGGAGTCCGCCCTGCTGGACATCGCCTGCCCCGCGGACGTCCTCGACGCCGCCAACCGGTACGGCGCCACCCCGGCGTACGAGGTCACCCTGGTCAGCCTCGACGGCCGGCCGATCCGCTGCCAGAACGCGCTCACCCTCGCCGCGCAGGACCGGCTCGACCGGCTCCGCGGCCCGGTCGACACGCTGATCGTCGCGGGCGGGACGGGCCACGCGAGAGCCGCGGCGGACGTCAGGCTGACCACCCACGTCCGCCGGGTGGCGGCGACGGCCAGGCGGGTCGCATCGGTCTGCACGGGGACGTCCGTGCTCGCCGCGGCGGGGCTGCTCAACGGCCGGCGGGCGACGACGCACTGGATGTGGGCGGCGAAGCTGGCCCGGCAGTACCCGGAGATCAGCATCGACCCGGCGCCGCTGTTCGTCCAGGACGGCAACGTGCACACGGCCGCGGGCGTGACGAGCGGACTGGACCTGACGCTGTCGTTCGTCGAGGCCGACCACGGGCCGAGCCTGGCGCGCGAGGTGGCCCGCGCGCTGGTCACGTACCTGCAGCGGCCGGGCAACCAGGCGCAGGTGAGCATGTTCCTCGCCGCGCCGCCGCCCGAGCACCGCCAGGTGGCCGACCTGGCGGCGTACATCACCGGCCACCCCGGCGGCGATTTGTCGACCCGGGCGCTGGCGGAGCGGGCGGGGCTGAGCGAGCGGCAGCTGACGAGGCTGTTCCAGGAACACGCCGGGGTACCGCCGGGCCGGTTCGTCAGACGGGCCCGCACCGAGGCCGCCTCCCAGCTGCTCGCCACTACGGACCTGCCGTTGACCGCGGTGGCCCGGCGGTGCGGGTTCACCTCGGCGGAGACGCTCCGCCAGGCGTTCGTCGAGTTGTGCGGCACCCCGCCGTCGGCGTATCGGCGCCTGCACCGGCGGGCCTGCATCGCCTGAGCAGCGGGCCGGGCCGCCCGCCGCACGACCGCCAAAAGGCGGGGTACCCACGCGAACCGGACAGCCCACCCCCCGAGCCTGCACCGTCAGGAGCAGCGGGCCGGGCCGCCCGCCGCACGACCACCGAGGCGAACCCCGGACGAGCCGGTGGAACCCGCGCGCGGAGCGGTACCACGCCGCGACCTGTCGTTATCGAATATCTACAGTAGTGCCCGATGCGCAAATACCTGTGGCTGGTCCCGGTGCCGTGTGCGGTCTGGCTCTTCTTCGCGGTGCAGGGGATGATGCACTACCTGCCCACCCGCCCCCAGATCGACCTCGAGGTCTACCGCCACGGCGTGCAGGCCTGGTGGGACGGCCGGGACATGTACGGCGCGCTGCCGGAGGTCGCCAACGGCGCGCAGCTGCCGTTCGTGTACCCGCCGTTCGCCGCGTTGCTGCTGTCGCCCCTGGCGATGCTGCCGTGGGACGCCTCCGTCGTCACGCTGTACGTCCTCAACGGCCTCAGCATGTTCGTCACCGTCTACCCGCTCGCGCGCGCCGTCCGGCCGCAGCTCGGGCGCGACGGCGGGGTCGCCGTCGCGTCGGTGGTGCTTCCGCTCACCGTCTTCCTCGAACCGGTCAGCCAGACGTTCGGCTTCGGGCAGGTCAGCATCATCATGATGGCCCTGGTGACGGTCGACTGCCTGGCCGGGCGCACGATCTGGCCGCGTGGCTTCGGCATCGGCCTGGCCGCGGCCCTCAAGCTCACCCCGGCCGCGTTCGTGTTGTTCTTCCTCATCCGCCGCGACCACCGGTCGGCCATCACCTCGGCGATCACGTTCGCCGTGGCCTCCGTCATCGGGTTCGTCGCGGACTTCGGCGGCTCGATCCACTACTGGTTCCAGGGCGGCCTGAGCGGCGGCGGCGTCAGCGGCACCGCGTTCGCCACCAACCAGGCCATCGAGGCCGTCGTCGTGCGCACCGGGCTGACCGGCGCGGCCGAGAAGGCCGTGTGGCTCGTCCTGGTGCTCGGCCTGCTGGCGCTGGTCGCGAACGCGATGCGCCGCGCCGAACCGGCCCTCGCGTTGATGGCCTGCGCCGGACTCGCCCTGCTCGTCTCCCCCACCTCGTGGTCGCACTACTACGTGTGGGTGGTCCCGGCGCTGGTGGTGATGCTCGGCATCACGATCCGCCGCGCCGAGGACCGCTCGTGGCTGGCCACCGCGTGGCTCGGCTGGGGCGCGCTGACCGCGGTGTTCTTCGTCTGGGCGCCGTTCCACACCCTGCCGGACACCGACTTCCCGGTCGTGCACCGCGACTGGACGTTCCCCGAGCAGCTCTCCGCCGCCACCTACGTCCTGGTCGGCGTCGCCCTGTTGCTGGCCTTCGCGATCCCCCGTCAGAAGGATCGCGAGCTGACGCCGGTCACGCCCGCAAGGCGCCCCGCCGGCGCTGCCAGTCGGTGACCGCGGAGCAGCCCGCCTCCAGCTCGGCCCGCAGCAGCGCCTCCTGCTGAGCCGCGACCTCGTCACCGAGCAGCTTCGCCACCCGGTCCAGCCCGGACAACGCCTCCCACGGCGTGCCCGGCAACGCACCCACGACCTCCCCCGCCGCCGCCAGGGGAACCCCCTCCTCGATGCCGGCCCGGCCCGCCGCCAGCAGCGCCGCGAGCACCAGGTGCGGCTGCGCGTCGGCGCCGGCGAACCGGAACTCCAGCCGCAGCGACGCGTCGCGCCCGGCCACTCGCACCGACGCCGTCCGGTCGTCCACGCCCCACCGCAGCTCCCGCGGCGAGAACGGCGCTGTCCGCAGCCGCACGTAGCTGTTCCAGGTCGGCGCCCACACCGGGGCCAGCGCCGCCGCGTCCCGCAGCACCCCGGCCAGGAACGACGCCATCACCGGCGACAGCGCGGTCCCGTTCCCCGACGCGGGCTCCCCCGCGACGGAAGACAACGACAGGTGCACGTGGCACGAGCACCCCTGCCCCGGCTCCGGCGCCGCCAGGTAGGCCGCGGACACCCCGTGCTCCGCGGCCACCGACCGCACGATCAGCTGCTGCAACAAGGCGTCGTCACACGCGGCGAGCGCATCCCGGTGCCGCAGCACGATCTCGTACTGCCCGGGATGGCACTCGGCACGCGCGGACTCCACCCCCAGCCCGGACTGCTCCAGCGCCACCCGCAGATCACGCAGCACCGGCCGCATCCGCTCGGTCCCGCCGACCGCGTAGTCCACGCCGTGCGCGCTCAGCGGGCCGTCCGCGTCGCCGAACACGACCTCGTGTTCCAACCCCGCTGACGGCACGTACCCGAGCGATTCGAGCGCCATCAGCTGCTCGGTCAGGGCCCGCCGCGGAGCCGCTCGCGCCGGTTCGCCGTCCGGCCACTCGACGTCGCACACGATGCCGCACAACCCGTCCGGCAGCGCGGTCATCGTCGCCGGATCGGGCCGCATCCGCAGGTCCCCGTAGCCGCCGACGTAGCGAGCGAGCGGGCTGTCCGGCCCGGCCGGCAGCGCCTCCCGCTCCACGTCCCAGGCGAACACGTACGTGCAGACCCCGTAACCGCCGGAGAGCACTTCCTCGGCCACGAACCGCCCGGACAGCTCGACCGCGGCGAACCGGGCGTGCGGATCGGGCACCAGCAGCAGCACCCGCGGCACGTCCCCGCGCGCCAGCGCCACGCGCAGGCCCCGGGCGGCCGCGGCCCGCTCGGCGAGCGTGCGCGGCCCGACCGGGCGGGGCGCTCTCACCACGCCCCCGCCGGGTCCGGGGCGTGCAGCGGGTTCGGCACGCGCCCCCACCGCACGTCGAACTCGTCGTCGCGGTCGACCTTGTCGAACCCCTGCCCGGCCAGGTGTTCCCGGTTCAGCGTGACCCGCTCGACGTCCGGCGCGAACAGCAGGCACGCGTCGAACCGCCGCGCGACGTCCGGGTTCTCCGCCCGGTAGCGGCCGGCGACCTCGCGCACCAGCTCCCAGAACCGCGCCCGCGGGAAGGCCAGGTCGTCGAGCAGGATCTCCGCCCAGAACCGCAGCTGACCGGAGAACACCGAGCTGAACAGCGACTGCGCGAGCAGGTGCGCCGGCCAGCGCAGCATCTCCCCGGCCGCCTCCGGCGCGAGCAGGCGGTAGCAGTCCAGGTCCTCGTCCAGGAGGTCGACGCCCTGCGCGAAGTCCTTGATCGCCACCCGCAGCGGCCGCCCGCGCTCGTCGACGATCAGGATCAGGTTCTGGCCGTGCGGGCAGAACCCGACGCCGTAACGCAGCAGCCACTGCAGCAGCGGCGTGAGCAGCAGGTCGAACACCGTGGCGCACCAGCGTTCGGCGTCCCAGCCGGACCGCTGGATCAGGCCCGTGATCACCGACGCGCCCGAGCGATCGCGGTAGGGCAGCGCGGCGAACGAGATCGCCTGCTCCCCCTCGGCCAGCCGGGACACCAGCGGTTCCCGCCACAACGCCCCGAGTGTTTCGTGGAACCGGTACGGCAGGTCCTCGATGGCGCCGAACAGCGGGTGCTCGACCGACACGCTCGCGACCTCGCCGAGCAGCTCGAACCGGTACTCGCCGGCGAGCAGCGGATCCGCCGCGCCGACCCGCTTCAGCCAGCTCGTCACCGCCGGCCCGGCGAGCGTCGCGCCGGCCGCCAGCCCGCGGTAGACGAGCGTGTTGCGCACCGACACCGCGGTCTTGACGTCGTACCGGTCCGGCCGCGACACGTTCGCCAGCGTCCGCACCGTCTGGTGTGGACGGTAGGCGTCCCGGGACTCGCCCAGCTCGATCACCACCCCGGTGGCGAGTTCCCCGGCGTAGAGGGTGCCGAGGATCTCGTCGGCCTGCCACGGGTGCACCGGCGCCCACACGTACTCGGCGGGGTCGGCGAGCCGGGCGAACTCCGCGCGCTGGTCGTCGTCCAGCTCCCCGGCCAGCAGCGTCTCGGCCGACAACGAGTCCACGCAGCGGAACCGCGCGTGGTCGCGGTGCACGGCGAACCACCGCAGCCGCACGTCGGCCCCGGCCTCCGGCGCGTACCGGGCGCGGTCGCCGGCGGAGAACCCGACCCGGCCCTTGTTCAGCACCAGCCGCGGATGCCCGGTGAGGTGCCCGTCGGCCAGGTTGTAGTCCATCGTGGACAGTTCCGCGGCGCTGGGGGCGCGGCGCAGCCGGGCGGCCTCGTTGGTGACCGTGGCGGTCAGCTCGGCCAGCACGTCCGCGAGCCGCAGCCCGGACAGGCCCAGCTCCTTGCGCGCGTCCACCACCAGCACGCGCGGGTCGGTGGCCGGTTCGCCGTCCCGCGACGCGGAACCCGGCTGCACCGTCCACGACTCGAAGGCACCGCGCCGGGCCCGGAACTCGTAGGTCACCTCCGGCAACGCCAGCCGCCAGAGCCGGTGCTCCGCGTCGTCCGCCGGCGACGGGTCGAACAGACCCTCGTAGGACAGTTCGCCGAGCATCTTGTGCACGATCAGCGTGCCGGCCGCGCGCCACGCCTGCGCTGAGTCCACGCTCACTCCTCCAACCCGAACCGCGTGAATGCCGTGCGCGACGGCAACCGGTAGACCGTGCGGCCGCAGACCGCGTTGACGATCGAGGCGGCCCGCCACGCCACCAGCCCGAGATCCGGCGCGCCGACGCCGTGCGTGTGCCGCTCGGCGTTCTGCACGAAGATCGCGCCGCCGATCTCCGGCGCGAGCCGCAGCCGGTAGTCGCGCTCGACGACCGGGCGGCCGCTGCCGTCCCGGGCCACCGCGTCCGCCAGCGGCCCGAGCAGCCCGTCGATCGGCCGCTCGCGGTAGCCGGTGGCGGCGACCACCGCGTCGGTCAGCCAGGTCGCCGTGCTGCCCTCCTGCCGGTGCCGCAGGCCCAGCGCGATCCGCTCCCCGTCCCGCCGCGCCGACACGACCTCCACGCCGGGCGTCAGCGTCACGCCGGGCCAGCCGCCGCCGATCGTGCGGCGGTACAGCTCGTCGTGGATGTCGGCGATGGTCTCGGCGTCGATGCCCTTGTAGAGCTGCCATTGCGCGGGCAGCAGCCGGTCGCGCTCGGCCTCGGGCAGCCGGTGGAAGAAGCGCGTGTAGTCCGGCGTGAACTGCTCCAGCCCGAGCTTGGAGTACTCCATCGGCGCGAACGACACGGTCCGCGTCACCCACCGCAGGCCGTCCGGCTGCTTGCGGTGCCGCAGCAGGTCCAGGAACACCTCCGCGCCGGACTGGCCCGAGCCGACGACCGTCACCGCGGGCAGCGCGAGCAGCCGTTCCCGCTCGGACAGGTACTCCGCGGAGTGGATCACCGGCACGTCCGGATCGTCCGCGAGCGCCCGCAACGGTTCCGGCACCCACGGCTCGGTGCCGATGCCGAGCACCACGTTGCGCGCGCTGATCTCGCCGGCGGCCGCGTGCAGGCGGAACAGCCCGTCGCGCCACTCGATCCCGGTGACGGTGGTGCCGAACCGGCAGCTGCCCAGCCGCCGCGACACCCAGCGGCAGTAGTCGTCGTACTCGGCGCGCGGGATGTGGAAGCGCTCGGCGAAGTAGAACGGGAAGAGCCGGTCCTTCGCGTGCAGGTAGTTCACAAAGGACAGTGCGCTGGTCGGATCGGCCAGCGAGACCAGGTCGGCCAGGAACGGCACCTGCAGCGTCACGCCGTCGAGCAGCAGCCCGGGGTGCCAGCGGAACTCGGGGCTGCGCTCGTACAGCGTGACGGTCAGGTCCGCGACCGGCTCGGCGAGCGCGGCCAGCGACAGGTTGGCCGGGCCGATCCCGACCCCGGCCAGATCGACCGGAGTCACCGCAGGACCACCTCGGCGGCCTGGGCGGCGGCGGTCGCGGCCACCGCGTCCAGCAGCGGGCGGTAGTCCTCCGCGGTCGCCCGCGGGTGCAGCAGGGTCAGCTTCAGCCACACGCCGTCGGCCATGGTGGCGCGGCCGACGATCGCGGTGCCGGCTTCCAGCAGCGTGCGGCGCACCCGGGCGACCAGTTCGTCGTCGGCGTCGGCCGGTTTGAACAACACGGTGGACAGCGCCGGCCTGCCCCACAGCCGCAGCGCGGGGTGCCGCTCGATCATCTCGGCGACCTCGGCGGCGGTGGCGCAGCAGTGTTCCACGAGCGCGCCCACGCCCTCGATGCCCAGCGCGCGGAAGGTGACGGCCATCCGGAACGCGTCGGGACGGCGGGACGTGCGGATCGAGCGGCCCAGCAGGTCCGGCAGCCCGGCCTCGGTGTCGTCACCGGCGTTGAGGTACTCGGCGCGCACGGACAACGCCGACAGATCCGCGGCGTCGCGCACCGCGAGCAGGCCCGCGGAGATCGGCTGCCAGCCGAACTTGTGGGCGTCCAGCGCCACCGAATCCGCCTGGTCGAGCCCGTCGAGCAGGGGCTCGAGCTGCGCGCTGCACAGGGCGAGCCCGCCGTAGGAGGCGTCCACGTGCAGGCGGGCACCGTGGCGGCGGCACACCTCCGCGACCTCGCGCAGCGGGTCGATCTCGCCGGTGTCGGTGGTGCCCGCGGTGGCGACCACGACCGCGGGCCCGCCGAGGGCGCGCAGGGTCTCCGCCAGCGCGGCCGGGCGCATGCGCTCGCCGTCGCAGTCCACCGGAACCGGCGCGGGCAGCCCGAGCAGCCACGCGGCGCGGGCCACGCTGTGGTGCGCGGTGCGCCCGCACACCGGGCGCACCGCCGGGTCCGGCTCGCGCGCGAGCAGCAGCCCGAGCAGGTTCGATTCGGTGCCGCCGGTGGTGACCACGGCGTCCGGCGCGGGCGCGTCCGGGTAGCACAGCCGGGCGATCAGGGTGACCAGCTCGCGTTCGATCTCGCTGGCGACCGGCGCCTGGTCCCACGAGTCCATCGACGGGTTGAGCGCGCTCGCCACCACATCGGCGGCGACGGCGACCGCGAGCGGCGGGCAGTGCAGGTGCGCCGCGCACGCCGGATCGGCGGGGTCGACCGAGCCCGCGGCCAGCAGCCGGGACAGCTCGGTAAGCGCTTGCTCCGCGCCCACGCCGGTGGCCCCGGCCAGGGGTTCCGCGCGGGTCAGGGCCGCCACCCCGGCCGCGACGGCCGCGGGTCCGCCCGCCGGGCCCGGTCCCCCGCGCTCCGCCGCGCCCTCGCCCATCGCGTCGAGGACCAACGGGATCAGCTCGGCCAGCCGCCGGTGACCCTCCCGGCCGCCGGCCAGCCCGGCGCCCTCCGGCATCGATTCGCCCACTCACCGCTCCTTAGGTATGCCTACGCTAAGCCACGATACGGACACCGTGCGCCGCGGGCACACCCCCGGCGGGCACGTTCCTCCCAAAGTGCCCGCCCGGGGAGCGCAAGTCATGCCGCCAAAGGGGTCACAGCGGCGTGTGCCGGGTCACCGGGGTGCCAGCGCCTCCACCTGCCGCACCGGGTCCTCGCCGGTGGGCAGCAGCGCGATCACCGGCGTGGTCAGCCCGTTGTCCACATAGGACTGGATCTTCGCACGGCACTCCTCCGGGCTGCCGTGCACGATCAGGTCGTCGACCACCTCGTCCGGAATCACCTCGTTCGCCCGTTTGCGATCGCCGGCCCGCCATGCCTCGTGCATCGGCGCGAGCGCCTCGCCGCGGCCGAGCCAGTCGTGGAACGCCGCGTACACCGGCACCGTGAGGTAGCTGCTGATCATCATCCGGCCCAGGCCCCGCGCGGCGTCGCGGTCGGTGGTCGGGCAGACGAAGATCCGGGCCGCCAGCTCGGTGTCCGGCCCGACCTCGGCGCGCACCTGCCGGACGTCGGCGGGCGAGAGCCAGTTCGTGATCGCGCCGTCGGCTTCCTTGGCGGCCAGTTTGAGCATGCCGGGCCGCAGGGCGGCGAGCATGATCGGCGGAGCCGGTTCCGGCGCGCGTTCCAGCCGGAACTTGCTGACCGAGAACGTCTCGTACTCCGCCGTCACCTTCTCCCCCGCCAGGGCCGCACGCAGGAACCGCAGGGTGTCGCGGGTGCGGGCGAACGGCTTGTCGAACGCGGCGGCGTTCCAGCCCTGCACGATCACCGGTGAGGACGCGCCGATGCCGAGCACGAACCGGCCGGGCGCGGCCTCGGCCAGGGTCGCCGCGGACATCGCCAGCAGGCCGGGACCGCGCGTGTAGACCGGCACGATCGCGGTGCCCAGCCGCAGCTCCGGCGCCCACTGCGAAGCCAGCAGCAGCGGCGAGAACGCGTCCGTCCCGGCGGTCTCGGCCGACCACGCGTCGGTGTAGCCGAGCGCGGGCAGCCGCTCGATCAGCTCACGGTGCGCGATCAGCGGCACCCCGGTCAGCGGAATCGTGATTCCCCAGCGCTTCATCGCGCAGCAGCCTCCAGCTCTCGGTTGATCCAGTCCACCTGGACCTTCATCAGGTTCTCCGCGACCTCTTCGGCCTGCGGCGTCATGTGGGTCGCGCCGACCAGCGGCAGGAACACGTGCGGGCGGCCCGCGGCCAGCAGCGCCGAGGACAGCCGCAGCGCGTGCGCGACGAACACGTTGTCGTCGGCCAGGCCGTGCACGATCAGCAGCGCGCGCCGCAGCTCCGGCGCACTGGCGATCAGCGAGTTGCGCTCGTAGGACTCCGGCTCCTCGTCCGGCACGCCGAGGTAGCGCTCGGTGTAGTGGGTGTCGTAGAGGGACCAGTCGGTGACCGGGGCCCCCGCGACCGCCGCGTGGAAGACGTCCGGGCGGCGCAGCACGGCCAGCGCGGACAGGTAGCCGCCGTAGGACCAGCCGCGGATCGCCACCCGGGACAGGTCCAGCTCGGGGTGATCGGCGGCGACCGCGGGCAGCGCGTCCACCTGGTCGGTGAGCGTCACCTCGGCCAGCTCGCGCACGATCTCCTTCTCCCACGCCGGACCGCGGCCCGGGGTGCCGCGGCCGTCCGCGACCAGGACCGCGAAGCCCTGGTCGGCCAGCCACTGCGAGGTGAGGAAGGCGTTGCGGCTCTGCAGGACGCGCTGCGCGTGCGGGCCGCCGTAGGGGTCGAGCAGGACGGGCAGCTTCCCGTCCTCGGGCCGGTAGCCGGTGGGCAGGAGCAGCGCGGCACGCAGGCCGCGCTCGCCGACGGTGAGCCACTCCGGGTCGGGTTCGAGGCCCGGGTCGACCGGGTAGGACTCGACGTTGGCCAGCGGGCGGCCGTCGCGCAGCACGCTGACCTCGGGGCCGCTGCGGCGCAGGCTCCACGACGACAAGACGGTGATCTCCGCGGTGCCGGCGCCGACGTGCACGCCGTCGGTGCCGGACAGCCGGGTCACGCCGTCCGGGCCGGTGCGGTAGACGTGGATCTGCGTGGGGTCCTCGGCCGAAGCGCTGAACAGGACCTCCGCGCCGACGTGCAGCACGGAGCGGACCTGCAGGCCGGGCCCGGTGACCGGGTCGCCGTCGATCACCAGCCGGTAGCTGCCGTCGGCGGCGCTGACGTGCACCAGCCGCCCGTCGGCGGTCCAGGCCGGCACGCCCGGCACGATCTCGACCCAGTGCGGATCGGTCTCGGTGTGCAGCAGCTTGGTGGAGCCGTCGGCCGGGTCCACCGCGTAGATCGCGAGTTCCCGCTGGTCGCGGGGCTGCACGGCGAGCAGCGGCGGGCCAGCGGCCGTCCAGTGCACCGCGACGAGGTACTCCCAGTCGCCGCGCTCGACGTCGACCCGGGTGCCGTCGAGACCGAAGAAGGACAGCGAGACGTCGACGTTCGTGGTGCCGGCGGCCGGATAGGCGACGGTGTTCGCGCCGGACTCGGGGTGGGCCGGGTCGGAGATGGTCCAGCGGGGCACGCCGGTGCGGTCGGTGCGCTCGACGAGCAGGCTCTGCCCGTCGGGCGACCACCAGTAGCCGCGGGCGCGGCCCAGTTCCTCGGCGGCGATGAACTCGGCCAGCCCCCACGCGATGTCCTCGCCGTCCTCACCGGCGAGCACCGTGTCCTCGCGTGTGGCGAGGTCGATGACGCGCAGCGCGCGGTCCCGGACGTAGGCGATGTGCGTGCCGGGCGGGTTCGGCCGCGGGTCGACGACCGAGGTGTCGACCAGCTCGGACACCTCACGGCTGGCCAGGTCGACGGTGTAGAGCTTGCCGGACAGGGAGAACGCGGCCAGGCGGAACTCGTCGTCGACGGCGTAGCCGACCACGCCGCCCGCGCTCTCCCGCATGCGCTCGCGGCGGGCCCGCTCCTCCGGTGGCAGCTCCTCCTCGCCGGGCAGCAGCTCCGCGGCGTCCACGACCTTGGTTTCGGTCCCGGTGGCGAGGTCGAATTCCCACAGGCTGTTGCGCCGGTCGGTGCCGGACTCCGAACGCAGGAACAGCAGCCGGGCCCCATCGGGCGCGACGCGGAACTCGCGTGGGGTGCCGAGGGTGAAGCGCTGCGTGCGGGCCTGCTGGCGAAGGAAGGAGAGCTCGTCGGTCACGCCTCGCACTCTGTCAAACCAGCACCGCTCTTGGCGACCCGTGCACGGGGGAACAACGAATTGCCACCTGGCGGCGGAACTGCGCAACGATCAGTCCGCCGAAACAACGATCGACGGATGATTCCCAGCCTGAACTGCCCTTAGCCTGATGTCATGACGACCTCCGCGGCCGAGTTCATCGCGCTCGACGAGCGCTGGAGCACGCACAACTACCACCCGCTGCCCGTCGTGATCGCCGAGGCCGAGGGCGCCTGGGTGACCGACGTCGAGGGCCGCCGGTACCTCGACTTCCTGTCCGCCTACTCGGCGCTGAACTTCGGGCACCGGCACCCCGCGCTGATCGCCGCCGCGCAGGAGCAGCTGGCACGGGTCACGCTGACCTCGCGCGCGTTCCACCACGACCAGCTGGGCGCGTTCTGCCGCGAGCTGGCCGAGCTGACCGGCACCGAGATGGTGCTGCCGATGAACTCCGGCGCCGAAGCGGTGGAATCCGCGCTGAAGGTCGCCCGGAAGTGGGCCTACGAGGTGAAGGGCGTGCCGGACGGGCGGGCCGAGATCGTGGTCGCCGGGTCGAACTTCCACGGCCGCACCACCACGATCATCTCGTTCTCCACCGACGAGTCCGCGCGCGCCGGGTTCGGCCCGTACACGCCGGGGTTCACGGTGGTGAAGTACGGCGACGCGGCGGCGCTGCGCGACGCGATCACCGAGCGCACCGCGGCGGTCCTGCTGGAGCCGATCCAGGGCGAGGCCGGGGTGCTGGTGCCGCCGGAGGGGTACCTGGCCGAGGCGCGCCGGCTGTGCGACGAGGCCGGGGCGCTGCTGATCGCCGACGAGATCCAGTCCGGACTGGCCCGCACCGGGACGCTGCTGGCGCTGGAGCACACCGGGGTGCGCGCCGACCTGTACACGCTGGGCAAGGCGCTGGGCGGCGGGATCCTGCCGCTGTCCGCGGTGGTCGGCCGGGCCGACGTGCTGGGCGTCCTCAAGCCGGGCGAGCACGGTTCGACGTTCGGCGGCAACCCGCTGGCGTGCGCGGTCGGCCGGGCGGTGATCGGGCTGCTGTCCGCCGGCGAGTTCCAGCGGCGGTCCACGGAGCTGGGGGCGCGCATGCACACGCGCCTCGGTGAGCTGGTCGGGCACGGGCTGGCGGAGGTGCGCGGACGCGGCCTGTGGGCGGGCATCGACATCACGCCGGGCGGGTTGTCGGGCCGCGAGGCGTCTGAGGCCCTGGCTACAAAGGGCCTGCTGGCGAAGGAGACCCACGGCGCGACGCTGCGGCTGGCCCCACCGCTGACGATCACGGAGGCCGATTTGGATCGGGGGCTGGACATCCTGGCGGAGGTCCTGGGCCGCTGACCGCCGCCGTGGACCCCGCCGCCGCGAAGTGGCACTCGGCGCAGCGGGCGCGGAACTCACGTGCGGGAGCGCGGGACTCGCGGGGCGGAGCGCGGGACTCGCGCGCGGGAGCGTGGGACTCGCGCGCGGGAGCGCGGGACTCGCGCGCGGGAGCGTGGGACTCGCCGAACGCGGACGTGGGACTCGCCGGACAGGAGCGCGAACTCGCCACCGCAAGCGCGAACGTGGCACTCGCCGTCGCGAGCACGCCACCACGGGCGCGAACGTGGAACTCGCGCGCCGGAACGTGGGACTCGCGCGCGGGAGCGTGGGACTCGCGTGCCGCGGTTGAAACCCTCCGTCCCTCCCGTACGTTGGGCAGGCAACGGAGGGAGCAGGGGATGGAACGGGCACTGGTGCCGGGCGAGGCGAGCGATCCGGAGGAGCTGCACGCGCGGGGCCGGGAGCTGGGTGAGCGCACCCCGCCGACCGCGCCCGACCACGCCGCCGCGGGGGAGCACCGGCCGGGCGTCGCCGAGTTCGTCGAGCGCAGCAACGAAGGGCGGCTCGGCGAGCTGATCCCCCTGCGGATCGGGCGCATGATCGCCTCCCCGTTCGCGTTCTTCCGGGGCGGCGGCGGGCTGATGGCCGCCGACCTGGCCGGCACCCCGCACAGCGGCCTGTCCGCCCAGATCTGCGGTGACGCGCACGCCGCGAACTTCGGCCTGTACGGCACACCGGACGGGCAGATCGTCATGGACATCAACGACTTCGACGAGACCATCCGCGGCCCGTGGGAGTGGGACCTCAAACGCCTCGCCGCGAGCCTGGTCCTCGCCGGGCGCGAGGGTGGCGTGTCCGAAGAGGACTGCCGGGACGCGGCCGAGGACGCGGTCAAGTCCTACCGGCGCGTGGTGCGCCAGCTCGGCGAGGCGTCGTTCCTGCGGTCGTGGAACGCGCTCGGCGACGCGGACGCACTGTCCAAAGTGAAGGCCCACGACCTCGCCGACGAGTTCAGCGAGGCCACCGAAAAGGCCCGCCGCAACACCAGCGCCCGCGTCTCCGCCAAGTGGACCGAGCGCATCGACGACCACACCACCGGCCTGAGCCGCCACCGGTTCGTCGAGGACCCGCCCGTGCTGCGGCACGTCGACGAGGCCACCGCGGACGCCGTCGCGGACGGGCTGGTGTCCTATGTGCACACGCTGCGGGAGTCGCGGCGCAACCTGATCGCCCGCTACCGCATCGCCGACGTCGCCTTCCGCGTGGTCGGCACCGGCAGCGTCGGGCTGCGCAGCTACCTCGTGCTGCTGCACGGCAACACCGACGAGGACCTGGTGCTGCAGGTCAAGGAGGCCCGGCCGTCCGCGCTCACGCCGTACCTGCCGGAGCACCGCACCGAGCACGAGGGACAGCGGATCGTGCACGGCGCCCGCCTGGTGCAGGCCGAGACCGACATCCTGCTCGGCTGGACCACCGTCGCGGGCAGGCCGTTCATCGTGCGCCAGTTCCGCAACTACAAGGGCGAGATCGAACCCACCGAGCTGGGCGGCAAGGACCTCGACGACTACGGCCGCCTCGCCGGCGCGCTGCTCGCCCGCGCCCACATCCGCTCGGTCCACCCGCGGCTGCTGGCGGGATACTTCGACGGTGACGACCAGCTCGACGAGGCGATCGGCCGCTACGCCGTCCGGTACGCCGACCAGACCGAGGCCGACCACGCCGAACTGGTCACGGCGGTCAAGAACGGCCGGTTCCCGGCGATCACGGACTGACGCGTGAGGTGGGGCCTCGCGGCGGTCTGCCTGCTGGCCGCGGTGGCGATCGGCGTCCCGTTCGCCGGGGACACCACGGCGAGCGGGCCCGACGCGACGATCACCGCGTGGATCGGCGACGCGGTCGGCGGGCAGCCCGCGCTGCTGCGGTTGTTCGTGCTGCCCACCGAACCGGTCGTGCTGCTGCCGCTGCTGGCGATCGTGGTGCTCGCCTGCGCGCTGGGCCGCCGCTGGGACGGCGTGGCATTGGCGGTGCTCGGGGTCGCGGTGCCGGTCGCGCTCAACACCTGGGTGCTCAAGCCGCTGTTCGACCGGATGAAGACCGACTACCTCGCCTACCCGAGCGGGCACACGGTCAGCATGGTCGCCACGCTCACCGTGCTGGTGCTGCTCGCCCGGCCGGGCCCGGCCACCGCGGTCACCGCGACGCTGAGCGGGTTCGTCACGATCATCGCCGGCATCGGGCTCGTCGGCCTGGGCTACCACTACCCCACCGACGTGCTGGGCGGCGCGTGCTTCGCCGTCGCCGTGGTGCTCGCGCTCAGCTCACCGACGCGGCGTCTCGCGCCAGCGCGGTCAGCCGGCTCACCGCCCGCAGGTACTTCTTCCGGTAGCCCCCCTGCAGCATCTCCTCGGTGAACAGCGCCGCCAGCGACTCACCGGAGACGACCACCGGGACGGCCCGGTCGTAGAGCCGGTCGGCGAAGGCGACCAGCCGCAGCGCGACGTTCTGGTCCGGCGCCGGCCGCACCCCGCGGATGTGCACCACCGACACGCCGTCGACGAGACGGCCGTAGCGGGACGGGTGCAGCTTCGCCAGGTGCGCGCACAACGCGTCGAAGTCGTCGAGCGTCGAGCCCTCCCGGCTGTCCGCCGACGCGAGCAGGGTCTCCTCGGACACCGGCGGCGGCGCCTCGGGCAGGCCGCGGTGCCGGTAGTCCGGCCCGTCCACCCGCACCACCGAGAACCGCGACGACAGCGACTGGATCTCGCGCAGGAAGTCCTCGGCCGCGAACCGGCCCTCGCCGAGCTTGTCCGGCAGCGTGTTCGAGGTCGCCGCGACGTACACGCCGGCGTCGGTCAGTTCCCGCAGCAGGCGGGTGACCAGCATCGTGTCGCCCGGGTCGTCCAGCTCGAACTCGTCGATCGCGAGCAGCCGGTGCTCGGACAGCCGCCGCACCGCCTCGCCGAAGCCGAGCGCGCCGACCAGGTGGGTCAGTTCGACGAACGTGCCGTAGGCCTTGGGCGAGGGCGCGTCGTGCCAGGTCGAGGCGAGCAGGTGGGTCTTGCCGACGCCGAACCCGCCGTCCAGGTAGAGGCCCTGCGTGCCGGGCGCGGGCGCGGAACCGCCGCCGAACAGCGACCGCAGCTTCGACTTCCTGGGCGCCGCCTTCTCGATGCGCGCCGCGAACGCCGAGCACGACTCGACCGCCTGGGCCTGGCTCGGCTCGTCCGGGTTCGGCACGTACGTGGCGAACCGCACGGCGTCGAAGCGCGGCGGCGGCACCAGGGCGGCGATCAGCTCGTCCGCTCCCAGCTCGGGCTGCCGGTCGGTGAGGTGCGCGGGCATTGACCCAGGCTATCCGGACCCGGTCGCCCGGCCCCGGTGACGGCGGCGTGATGTGATGGAGATCGTGCGCAGCCTGTGGCCCGACCCCCTCGACGACGTGACCGACGACGACCTGGACCGGATCTACGGCTACCCGGCGGCCCTGGACCGGCCGTTCGTGCAGGCCAACTTCACCGCCTCCGCCGACGGCGCCTCGACCCTGGAGGGCCGGTCCGAGGGCCTGTCCGGCCCGGCGGACAAGCGGATCTTCTTCCACGGCCGCCTGCTGGCCGACGTCGTGCTGGCCGGCGCCGGCACCGTCCGCGCGGAGAACTACCGCGGCGCCCGCACCAGCCCGGAACGCCGCGAGCGCCGGGCCCGGCTCGGGCTGGCCGAGGTCCCGCCGATCGCGGTGGTCACCGGCAGCGCCCGGCTCGACCCGTCGGCGCCGCTGTTCACCGACACCACGGTGCCGCCGATCATCATCACCACCGAGCACGCCCCCGCGGACCGGCGGCGCGCCCTCGCGGACGCGGGCGCGGACCTCCTCATCGCCGGCGTGGAGACCATCGACCTGCGGAGCGCGCTCGACCAGCTCGCCGAGCGTGGGCTGATGCGCATCAACTGCGAGGGCGGGCCGCACCTGTTCGGCGAGCTGGTCGCCGAGGACCTGGTCGACCAGCTGTGCCTGACGGTCGCGCCGCTGCTGGCCGGCGGCGGCGCGGACCGCATCGCGATCGGCCGGATGGCGTCCGAGGCCCGCGACATGGACCTGGCATCGATCCTGGTCGAAGACGGTTTCACGATGCTGCGGTACCGCCGCCGCCCGTAAGGTGGGCAGATGCTGCCGCTGACCCCGCCGATCCAGCCGATGCTGGCGAAACCGGCGAAGTCGATCCCGGACTCCGACGAGCTGCTGTTCGAGCCCAAGTGGGACGGCTTCCGCTGCCTCGTCTTCCGCGACGGCGACGAGCTGACGCTGCAGTCGCGGGCCGGGAAGCCGCTGAACCGGTACTTCCCGGAGGTCCTGGCGCAGCTGCCGCCGCTGCTGCCCGACCGGGTGGTGCTGGACGGTGAACTGGTCGTCGGCCGCGAGGGGCACCTCGACTTCGACGCGCTCACCGAGCGGATCCACCCGGCCGAGTCGCGCATCCGGCTGCTCGCCGAGCAGACCCCGGCCACGTTCGTCGCGTTCGACCTGCTCGCCCTGGGGGACGAGGCGTTCCTCGGCGAGCCGACCAGCACGCGGCGGGATCGCCTGGCGGAACTCGCCGGGCAGGACCTGAACATCACCCCGGCGACCACCGACCCGGCCACCGCGCGGCACTGGTTCGAGCTGTTCGAGGGCGCCGGGCTGGACGGGGTGATCGGCAAACCGCTGGACGCCGGGTACGAGCCGGGCAAGCGGATCATGATCAAGTACAAGCATTCGCGCACCGCCGACTGCGTGGTGGCCGGGCTGCGCTGGCACAAGGATTCCACGCCCGGCGAGGCCGTCGGATCGCTGCTGCTCGGGCTCTACGACGACAACGGCGTGCTGCACCACCCGGGTGTGGTGGGGTCGTTCCCGGTGAAGCGGCGCAGGGAGCTGGCGGAGGAGTTCGCCGGCCTGATCACCGACGGCGCCGGGCACCCGTGGCTGGACGGCACGGTCGAGGGGCAGCGCCTGCCCGGCGGCGTCACGCGGTGGCGCTCGACCGAGCAGCCGTGGGTGCCGCTGCGGCCGGAGCGGGTCGTCGAGGTCGCCTACGAGCACACCGAGGGCGGGCACCCGTCCCGGTTCCGGCACACCGCGCAGTTCATCCGCTGGCGCCCCGACCGCGAGCCGGACTCGTGCACCTACGCCCAGCTCGAGGAGGTCGCCCGCTACGACCTGGACGCGGTCTTCCACGGCGAGGTCAAGCGGACCCGCTGATGACCGGCCGGATCGAACGACACGCGCTGCGGAGCCCGGGACGGCTGGCCGTCCTCGCGACGGCCCACCTGTGCCGCCGCCACCGCCGCTCGCCGGAGACGCTCGTCCGGGTGATGTGCCAGGCCCGGAACGACGAGGCGGCCGACCGGGCGCGCACCACGCTGGAGCGCGCGTGGCACACCAGCCCGCTGTGGCGGGAGAAGATCTGGCACGCCATGCGGGCGGTCCTGGCGGCCGAAGCGGACCGCAACGCCCGGGACGGCCGGGATCTGCCGTGGGTGGTCATCCTGGCGCTGGTGGACGTCCGGCCCGGGCTCATCGCCCGCTACGACCAGCGCCAGCTGCGCGAGATGCTGCTGAGCGCGGTGGGCGAGCCCGACGTCCCGTACGTGGTTGCCGCCGCCCGCCGGGCGCTGGACCGGCTGCCCGGCGGGCCCACGCAGCCGGCCCGGCCGGCTCCCCGGCGGTCGTCCGCGCCCGGCCACTACCGGCCCGGCGGAACCGGGACCGCGGGCTCCGGCGGGTTCAGCACGGGCGGGTTCACCGTCCACGGCGTCTGAGCGCACCGACCCCGCTCACCCCCGGCACACCGGCGTCGTGCGAACCTCGGGGGCGAACACGCACCCAGGGAAAGAGGAACGTCGTGCCGCGCCGTGGTCTCGTGCTCGCTGTGCTGCTGTCGGCCCTCCTCGCCGGCTGCACGGCGGGGCCGTCGAAACGGCCGCCGGTCGTGGAGAACGACGAGCCGGTGTCCTCCGCGCCGGCCAGCTCCGCCACGGACGTGCCGCTGCCGCCGCTGACCGAACCGCGCTCGCCCGCACTGGACTGGGCCGACTGCGACGCCCAGACCCGCAGCCGGCTCGGCACCGAAGCGCCCGGCTACCTGCGGTTCAGCTGCGGCACCGTGATGTCCACACTGGACGACCCCGCCCTGCCGGGCCGCGTGCAGACCCGCGTGTCCGTCCTCAAGGCGGGCAACGGCGCGATTCCGCTGGTCGTGGTCAACGACGTCGCGGGCGAGCCCGGCACCCTCCACGCCGCGCGGCTCGCCTCGGCGCTGCCGCCCGCGCTGTTACAGCGGTTCTCGCTGATCGGCGTCGACCGGCGCGGCACCGGCGAGTCGGACCCGCTGTCGTGCGTGCCCGAGGACACCCGCAGCCAGCTGCTCAACCAGGACCCGGCCGACGACGACCTGGAACCGCTGCTGGACGCCGCCCGCAAGGCCGGGCAGCAGTGCGCGATCGACCTCGGTGGCGCGCAGCAGGCGTTCGACAGCTGGCGCACCGCGGGCGATCTCGAGGAGATCCGCGACGAGCTGGGCGTGCCGAAACTGCACGCGCTCGCGCACGGCGAGGGTTCGCACGTGCTGATCTCCTACGCGGCCCGGTTCCCGGAGCGGGTCGGGCGGTTCGTGATGGACGGCATCCCGGACCCCTCCAGCGACACGGTCACCGTGCTCGGCGACCTGGCCGCCGCGCAGCAGGCCACCCTCGACGCCTACGGCCGGGCGGTCGGCCAGGACGCGGCGGCGACGGTGAACGCCGTGATGGACCGGTTGCGCGCGGCGCCGCAGGTCCTGCCCGGCGGCGCGGTGTTCGGCGCGGGCACGGCGCTGCGGGCGGTGGTCACCGGGCTCGCCGACCGCGCCCGCTGGACCGAGCTGGCCCGGGCGCTGGACGCCGGCCGGGCGGGCGACGCCCGCTGGCTCGCCGGGTTCGTCGCACCGATGCTCAACGGCTCGGACGTCTCGCCGTCCCACCTGGACGGCACGCTCGCCACCGAGTGCAACGACACGGTCGAGCGGATGCCCGCCGACCGGATCTCCGGGCTGACCACCGAGCTGCGCGGCCGCTACCCCGTCTTCGGCGGGCTGGTGACGCAGCGGCTCGTGTGGTGCCTGCCGTGGCCGGCGCGCACCGAGCCGCTGCCCACGCTGGGCACCTCCGGGCTGCCGCCGATCCTGGTCACCAGCACCCTGACCGACCCGGTCACCCCGGAGACCGGCACGGTGCGCGCGGCGCAGCAGATCCCGAGCGCGGTGCGGGTCGCGTGGCAGGGCGCCGGGCACGGGGCGCTCGGCTCGCCGTGCGCGGCCGAAGCGGTGCGCGCGTTCCTCGTCGACGGCAAGGTCCCGGCCGACGGCACCCTCTGCCCCGCTTAGGGGACCCGGCGCGGCCCCCGTTTAGGCTTGTCCTCCATCCGCCGGACCACTGAGTACTGGGAGTGACTGTGCCGTCTTCCGCGGTCGAGACGCCGGCTGTGACGCCGGCGCCCCGGGACAGCGCGCGACGACCGATTCCCTGGATCGCCGTGTGGCCCGTCCTCGTGCTGGGCGCGGTCGCCGGGTTCTGGTACGTCAGAGAGGTCCTGACCCACCTGCCCGCGCTGCTGCACCTGCTCGACCTGGGCGTCTACCGGATCGCGGGCGAGCGCGTGCTCGGCGGCGTGTCCGTCTACGACACGCCGCTGCTGGGCAACATCCGCGGGCACTGGGAGTTCGTCTACACCCCGTTCGCCGCGCTGTTGTTCACGCCGCTGGCGCCACTGAAGGGTGAACTCTTCACGTGGGTGGGCGCGCTCGGTGACTACGCGATGCTGGCCGTCGGCGTGTGGGCGGCGCTGTCGCTGCTGCGGTTCCGGCGGGATCTGCGCTTGGTGCTGGTCAGCCTGGCGGTCGCGGCGCTGCTGATGTGGTGCGAGCCGGTGCGCGAGACGATGGCGTTCGGGCAGATCAACATCCTGCTCATGACGCTGGTGCTGCTCGACCTGGCGCTGCCGGACTCGTCGAAGGTCAAGGGCGCGCTGATCGGCATCGCCGCCGGGATCAAGCTGACACCCGCGTTCTTCGTGCTGTACCTGCTGGTGACACGCCGCTACCGGGCGGCGATCGTCGCCGCGGGCACGTTCGTGGTGACCGTGGCGGCCGGGTTCGCGTTCCTGTGGCGCGACTCGGTGACGTTCTGGTCCGGTGCGTTCATGGACCCGACACGCGTGGGCGTGCCGGAGAACCCGGCGAACGAGTCGCTGCGCGGGTTCTTCGCGCGGGCGACCGGGGTGACCGGCGGGATGCAACTCGTGTGGCTGCTGGCCGCGGCCGCGACCGCCGTGGTGTGCCTGCTGCTGGCGCGCCGCCTGGCCGCCCGCGGTGAGGAGCTGGTGGCGGCGACGCTGTGCGGCCTGGCGACGACGGCCGTGTCGCCCTACAGCTGGGTGCACCACTGGGTGTGGCTGGCGATGCTGCTGATCTGCCTGGCGAACGTCGCGCTGCGCGGGTCGGTGCTGGGGTGGATCGGGCTGGCCGGGGCCGCGCTCATCACCTCCGGCGGGGTGCTGCCGCTGATCGGCTTCGAGGCCGACACGGTGCTGGGCTTCCAGCCGGCCGGGCTGACGTGGCTGTTCCAGAACGCCTACCTGTGGCTGACGTTCGCGGTGTTCGTGGCGGTCGCGCTGTACTACCGGACGCCGAAGGACCCGGCGGCGCTGCCCACGGCGACCGCCTCCGCCAGCAGCCGGTAGGAGTCCAGCATCTCGGCGCGGTCGTAGGTGCTGGTGGTCACCAGGACCTCGTCGGCGCCGGTGCGGTCCACCAGGCCGGCCAGGGCCGCGGCCGCCTCGTCCGGGGTGCCGGCGATCTGCCCCTGCCGGGCGTCGTCGAAGTAGCGTCGTTCGCGGTCGGTCATCGGGGTCGCCAGGATCTCCCCCGCCGGGCGCAGCGGCGGGAACACGCCGTGCGTGCGCGACCAGGCCGACGACCACGCCTCCGGCACCAGCAGCCGCTCGGCGGCCGCGCGCGTCCCGGCCACGGCGATCGTCGCCGAGACGATCACGTACGGCATCGGGCAGCGGGACGACGGGACGAAGCCGTCGCGGTAGCGGGTGATCGCCTCGATCATGGGTGCCTCGCCGCGCACCGAGCCGATGACCAGCGGCAGCCCCAGCTCGGCGGCCAGGTCCGCGCCCGCCCCGGTGGCCAGCAGGAACGCCGGGACCGGCTGCCCCTCGGCCGGGAAGGCGTGCACCCCGGGGAACGCGCGCTGGGTGCCGTCGAGGTAGCCGAGCAGCAGCCGGACCTGCTCGCCGAAGCGGTCGGCGTCGTCCTTGTCGTGGCCGAGCGCGCGCCGCACGCCGCCGGTGAACCCGACCGAGCGGCCCAGCCCCATGTCGATCCGGCCGGGGTGCAGAGCCTCCAGCACACCGAACTGCTCCGCCACGACGAGCGGCTGGTGGTTGGGCAGCATCACGCCACCGGTGCCGACGCGGATGCGCGAGGTGGCATCAGCGACGGCGGCGGCGAGCACGGTGGGCGCGGACCCGGCCACCCCGGGCACGCTGTGGTGCTCGGACACCCAGAACCGGTGGTAGCCGAGCGCCTCGGCCTCCCGCGCGAACGCCACGGTCTCGCGCAGGGCCTGGGCGTGGGTGCCACCTTCGCGGGTACGGGACCGATCGAGCACGGACAGCTTCACGCCTTGGTCAACACGCCGGCCCCGCCACGTGTTCCGGTCCCGGCGCGAGCAGCGTCACTCGGAGCGGACCGGACCGGCACGAAGATCGCCCGGGCGAGGCCGGTGAGCACCGATCCGCTGCACACCTGCCACCCGCGGCCACCTCACGTGCCCGGCCGCGCCTTGCTCGGCTGCACGCGCTTCGGCTCGCCGGGCATCTTCGGATAATCCGGCGGGTACGGCATCTCGCCCAGGCCGTGGTCGCGCTCGTCGCGGGCGTACCACTCCAGCGCCGCCTCCAGGCCGAACGCCCGGTCGTCGATGGCGGCGTGCGGGTCGCCGTGCTCGGCCAGCCAGTCCGGCACCGTGAGCACGTCGAAGTCGTCCGGGTCGGCCTCGGGCAGCTGCTCCCACGTCAGCGGCGTGGACACCGTGGCCCGGGGCGTGCCGCGCACCGACCACGACGACGCCACCGTCCGGTCCCGCGCCGCCTGGTTGTAGTCGAGGAACACGCGGCCGCCGCGCTCCTCCTTCCACCACGCGATCGTGGCGAGATCGGGCACGCGCCGCTCCACCTCGCGACCCAGCGCGATCACCGCGTGCCGCACGTCGACGAAGTCCCACTCCGGCCGGATCCGCACCAGCACGTGCACGCCGCGCCCGCCGGAGGTCTTCGGGTACCCGGTCAGCCCGGCGTCCGCCAGCACCTCCCGCACCACCAGCGCCACGCGGACCGCGTCGCCGAACCCGGATCCGTCCGGGGGATCCACGTCGATGCGCAGTTCGTCCGGATGGTCCACATCGGCCCGCCGGACCGGCCACGGGTGGAAGTCGAGCGTGCCGAGGTTGGCCGCCCACGCGAACACCGCCGCCTCGGTGGGACAGACCTCGTCCGCGGTCCGCCCGGACGGGAAGGTGATCCGCGCGGTCTGCACCCATTCGGGCGCTCCACGAGGTACCCGTTTGGCGTAGAACGGCTCACCGGAAACGCCGTCCGGGAACCGTTTCAGCGTCGTCGGCCGCTCCCCCACCGCCCGCAGCAAGGGCTCCGCGACGGCGAGGTAGTACTCCACGACCTGCCGCTTGGTGATCCCGCGCTCCGGGAAGTACACCTTGTCCGGATTGGACACCCGCACCGTGCGCGCGCCCACCTGGTATTCGACCGCCTCACCGCGTGCTGCCACCGGATCACCGTAGCCCCGCCGGGCCGGTTCCGCGCGTGCCTTACCGTGGACGTCGTGCCCCGCCGCCTGAAGATGATCGTCGCGCTCGTCCTGCTCGCCGGGGCGGTGGTGGCGGCGTTCACACTTCCGGTGCCCAGCCCGGCGGAACTGCGCAACTGGGCCGCCGGCGCGGGCGCGGTGACCGCACTGGTGTTCCTGGCCGCCTACGCGGTGCTCACCGTCGCCCCCATCCCCCGCACCGTCTTCAACCTCGCGGCGGGACTGCTGCTCGGCGACGCGCTCGGCATCGTGGTGGCCATCACGGCGACCGCGGTCTCCGGCGCGCTCGGGTTCGGCCTGGCCCGCCTGGTCGGGCGCGACCTCGTGTCCCGCCACCTGGAACGGAAAGTGGTGCGCGCGGTCGACGAACGACTCGCCGACGGCGGTGTCGTCGCGATCGCGTCGCTGCGGCTGATCCCGGTGGTTCCCTTCGCGCCACTGGGATATTGCTGCGGCATCCTCTCGGTGCGGTTCCGCCCTTACCTGATCGGGACCGTGCTGGGCAGCCTGCCGGGCACGATCGCGGTGGTGGTGCTGGGCGACGCGCTCACCGGCAGCACCCCGCCGGCGCTGCTGGCCTGCTACGGTGCCTTCGCGCTCGCGGGTGCCGTTGGCCTGGCGCGAATCGCCCGCGGGACTGCTTACGCCGGGCGTATCAGGCAGCCCGCTACACTCGACCCGGTGCGCGAGGAGATCGTTCGCGCTGAGCCAAGCCAGCACATGCGGAGAGTTTCCGAGGAGTAGTCCCATCGACACCGGTCAGCTGATCGCAGGGCACTATCGCCTCGTTGAGCACATCGGCAGCGGCGCCATGGGCGTCGTGTGGCGCGCGGTCGACGAGCGCCTCGAGCGTTCGGTTGCGGTGAAGCAGATCCTCGCCCAGCCGGGCATGTCCGAGGCCGAGCGCAACAGCATGCGCCAGCGAGCGATGCGCGAGGCGAAGAACGCGGCACGGTTCCAGCACCCGAACGCCATCGTGGTGTTCGACATCGCCGAGCACGGCGGCGACCCGTGCCTGGTCATGGAGTACCTGCCCTCGCGCAGCCTCTCCGCGGTGATCGCCGAGCAGGGCACGCTGCCGCTGGCCGAGGTCGCCCGCATCGGGCACCAGGTCGCCTCGGCGCTGGTCGTGGCGCACCGCGCGGGGATCGTGCACCGGGACATCAAGCCGGCGAACATCCTGATCGACGAGAACGGCACCGCGAAGATCACCGACTTCGGCATCTCGCGGGCGGCGGGCGACCTCACGCTCACCCAGACCGGCCTGATCGGCGGCACCCCGGCCTACCTCGCGCCCGAGCTGGCGCGCGGCTCGGACCCGGCGCCGGCCTCCGACGTCTTCTCCCTCGGCGCGACGCTCTACCACGCGCTGGAGGGCCAGCCGCCCTACGGCAACAGCTCCAACCAGCTCGCCCTGCTCTACACGGCGGCGAACGGGCAGGTCATCCCGCCGCGCAGCGCCGGCAAGGCGACCGCGCTGCTGATGAGCCTGCTGCGGGTCGAGCCGGAGGAGCGGCCGACCATGCTGGAGGCCCGCGACCGGCTGGCCGCGCTCGCCAACGGCGAGAAGGACACCAAGGGCACGCTGGTGTCGCCGCCGCTGTTCAACGGCGGCCGGCGGCCCGCGGCCGTGCCCGCCGAAGCCCCGGCGCCTGCCGAGCGGCCGCCGTGGCAGCGCACCGGCGCCGCCACCGCGGCGCCGCCCGCCCCGCCCCCCGCCCTGTCGCAGCAGCGCAGCCCGCGCAACCCGACGGCGGCGTTCATCCCGCCACCGAAGCCGCACCAGCAGGCCAAGCCGTCACCGCTGAAGCGCAAGGGCGTGCTGGCCGGGTCCGCGGCGGCCC